>NZ_JAHCZD010000002.1:0-164185 GCF_018501175.1 Campylobacter sp. 2018MI10
AGTGAATGATTTAAAACTTATATATAAGAAAGTTTTAAATGGCTCTTGATCACTTGTTTAGATATCAAAGATTGACGTTGAAATAATTGATATATTTAAAATTAACAATAAAACTATTTAAAATAACAAGTTTGATAACTGAAGTTATGCAAACGAAAGCCTGAATTATATACAGCAAAACTTAAAGTATTCTTAAATATAAAAATATTTTTTAAAAAAATTGAAAAAAATGAAAATTATTTGGAAAAATAGGGAAAGTTGGGAGAATTTAAAAAATACAATTTAAAAACATTAAAAACTAAAATTAGTGAAGATAGTTTGTAGTTTTGGTGGTTATGTGGTGAGAGTTAGGTTTGAGAAATTTGAAATTTAGTAAGAAAATAAATAATAATTTTGAATAATATAAAAAACATTACTTGAATTATTTGTATAAAATATTTTAGATAAGTTAATTTTACATAACTTAATGGCATTATATATTTTATAAGATTATTAAGTTATATAGCTAAATTATAATAAAATATCTAAGTTTTAAAATAGGAATTTATATTTAGATTTTATTCCAAATATAAATTATCTTTAGTTTTTTTAGCAGGTTCAATATTTTTTGAATTAGGTAATTCTAAATTATCTTTGCCCTTTATATAAGCTATAATATTATCAATATCCTTATTTGACAATTTATTTGCATATCTTTGCATAACAAATCTTGTTTTGCCTCCAAAATCTTTATCGTTTTTGTAAGATTTTAACATTGATTTTAAAGTAGATGCTGAATGAGTGTTTAAGGATTTAAATGTAGTGCTTGATTTATCTCCTAAATCTCCATGACAAGAATTGCATTTATGAATATTTATAAAAAGTTCTTTACCTAAATTAATATCTAAATTATCACTAAAAGTATAATTTAATAAATCATCTGTAGTCACTGCATTTATAGAATTTATAATACATAAAAATAATAAAATTTTTTTCATTCTAAGTCTTTAAAAAGCTAGGCTTAAAGCCTAGCAATTAATTAAAATGTATATTTAGCTTGGAATCTGATTAAACTTTCTTTTTTCTTATCAGACTTATCAAGACTTAATTTGTTATCTTTAGTAATACTTACTTCAGTAGCATCTTTAGTTTCTGCGTAAGCATAGAATGCTGAGAAGTTTAGTTTGTCGCTGTATTTGTAAGATAGTTGTGGCTTAACTTCAAATAATTTTTCTTTATTGTTAACAATTTTATTTGTTCCGCTAATAATATCAACACCAAATCTTACATCTTCAAATGTATAGCCAATTGTTCCGAATACGAAATCTTTTTTACCAAAACCACCTTGGTAGTCTTTCATTACGATTTCGCCGTAGTTGATTAATTGACCTTCATCTTCTACAGTATTAAGAGTTAATTTATCTTTTTTACCATAACCAGCATAACCTACATTGAAGTCTAAGCCGAATGCATCAAAGCCAGCTTCTGCTGCATAGAAGTTACCATTAGCTGCTGTTTCACCTTTTCTATCTTTTTTAAGGCTATTGCCTGCGTATTGAGCGTGAATATTGTATGCGAAATCATCTTTATCGCCTAGAGCAACATTGAAATCTACTGCATAGAATGTGCCCCAGCTAGCCATATTTGAAACCCATAATTGAGCTGCTACTGGGTCAAAATTAGCAATTGCTGCTATACCATAAAGGTTCTTACTTGTAGCGTATTTATTACCTTCTTCATCTTTAACAAATAAAACACTACTTAAATCTCCATCATTGTTATAGTTATCAAATGCATAAGCTGCTAAAGTTACATTTTCAATGCTGTTATTTACTATTTTTAATCCTGTTCCTAGTAAATCATCAGTCCAAATTGAACCGATTTCCATTCTACCGAATATGAATGAAGTATCGTAATTTGTATAAGTTAAATAAGCATCTCTTACATTAAAAGTTTTTTTATCATTTAAATATGCTGAATTACCAAAAGAACCATCAGTGTTTGAATATTGGAATAATGCTGTAGCTTTAAAATTATCAGCGATATCAGCACCAAATTTTAATTGAACTTTATATAAATGTCCGTTATCTTCTGATCTATCTATTTTCGTAGTAACTGAATTGTTTTTTATTTTTTCAGAATTTGTATCGTATCTATATCTTAACATTCCTGATAGGTCTACATTTTGAATAGCTTCATCTAAAGCAACTGCGTTCGCGAATGAGAACGAACCCGCAGCAACAACTGCTGCTAAACTTAATTTAACTAATTTCATTTTTTCTCCTTTTTTTGTAAAAATGTAAGGGAATAGTAGCATAAATTTTGAAAATTAAGCTTAAAGTTATATAAATTTTTAAAAAAATGTAATTTGAATTATTCTTAAAAAAGGAAAACCCCTTGATTTCTCAAGGGGTTTAAGTCTCTCAAGGAGTAAAAAACTAGTCTAAGTTGCGATGATTTTAAAGAAGCTAGGTTAATACTTAGTAAAAGTATTTATAGTAAGATTATTTTTTTAAACAAAACGAAAGAGCTATAATGAAAATTAAAGAATATTTACAAAAACATATAGATAAAATATATAAAAGTTATTGCAAAAAATCAGTATTTACTAACTATAAAATAATAGGAGTTAGAAATAATAAGCTTAAAAGGTATGCAAAAACTATAATTAAAAAGTATGATTTAAATGATTATTTATCAAATACTAATTTTAATAGTTTTGATGAAATGCAACTTTATATACATGTGCTAAATGAGTTAGATGATTATGATTTAGTAGTTAAGAATTTAAAAATAATATTAAAAATCATAGATAATTGGTGTAGTTGCGATACTATAAGACCTAAGTGTTTTGATAATAATCTTGATAAGGTAGAACAAATCATATGCGAATGGATTGAATCTAGCGCAATATATGAAAAAAGATTTGGGATTTTATGTTTTATAAGATATTTTAGCAGTGATACCACAAAATTAGAAAAAATATTTAATATAAAAAGTCAAGAATATTATGTAAATATGGCTAGAGCTTGGTATTTTACAGAACTTTTAAGTAATAATTTTGATGAAACTTTTAATTTTTTAAAAATTAAAAAATTAGATAATGAAACTTTATCAATGATGTTTCAAAAGATAAGTTATAGTGCAAAAATATCAGCAGAGAATAAGATTTTATTAAAAGATTTAAGAAAGTAATATGTTTTAAATAAGTAAAAATTAAATATGATTTCTACTTATTTAAAATTCTTTAACTTAGCTACTAAAATATCGCAAAATTCATCAAAATTAGCTCTATAATCTTTTAAATCCCCTAATTGCTTACCCCACATACATTCAGGATAAAATCCATCATCACTAAATCTAGCCATTATATGCCAATGAGCTTTAGGAAAGTAGTTAGCAAATGAAGCGTGATTAATCTTAGTTGGCTTATAAAAACTAATCATTTCTTTTTCTATAAGCATAGCAATTTTAAAGATTTTTAGGCTTGTTTCTTCATCATTACTAAGTTCTTTGTATTCGTCTTTTGCATGGATTTCTAGCCACGGGATAGAACTCTCGTGGCGTTTAATATAGCAAAAACTATTTTCATAAATCATACTTCAAAATCCCAAAAGAAACTAATCCATTCTTTAGCTTCTTTTACACAAAATTCAGGTTTTATAATAGCGCTTGGCTTATAAAAAATAACAGCAAGTTTAACTTCTAAATGTGGGTAAATTTCTAAGATTTTTTTACGAATTGCATCAAGACTTTCACCACTATCTACGATATCATCAATGATTAAAACTTTTTTAGCTTTACTTAAATCAGGAATATTAGTAATTTCAATAGTATCTAATTTTTTTTGCCCATCATAATGAATACTATTTAATACAAAAGCATTTCTGCTTTTAAGCGCAGTTGATAATGCGTGAGTAAGTGTAAGACCACCACGAGCAACACCTACAAAAGCGTCTGGGTTGAACTCATCTTGAATGCGTTTTGCAAACGGCTCAAAGTCATTTTTAAATTCATCGTAAGTATATTTATACATAGTTTTACCTTTTAATTAAATTTCATAAATTGTAGCAAGAACACTGCCATACAAATAATAGAGATAACGATTATACCACTACTTAGCTTATTAAATTCTTTTCTTAATAATCTAACTAATACATAAGAAATAAATCCAAAAGCAATACCTGTAGTAATTGAGTAAGTAAATGGCATCATAATTACTGTAAAAAACGTAGCAACACTATTTGCAGGGTCTTTAAAATCAATATTGCTAACTTCCATAAACATTAAAATTCCAACCATTATCAAGATAGGATAAATAGCATTAACAGGAATTGCTTGGAAAAATGGTAAAAAGAATATGCAAAGACAAAACATTCCCGCTAAAAATATATTGCTAAGTCCTGTTCTAGCACCACTTTCTATACCAGCACTACTTTCTACAAATGCAGTTGCGGTTGATGTGCCAATAACTGCTCCGATACAAGTTCCTGCCGCGTCTGCTATCATAGTTTTACCTAATTTTTTATCTCCACTATCATCAAGAGTTCCGTCTGATTTTGTTTTATTTTTAAATATTCCGCCCCTAATTCCAGCACCAGTAATCGTGCCTATACTATCAAATAATTGAGTTACAAAAAGTGTCATTACTGCAGGTAATACCGATAAACTTAAAGCACTCATAATATCAAGTTTTGCAAAAATACTCATAAGCCCATCTTTTTCACTAAAATTTGGAATTGCCACAAATTCACTTGGTAATTTTGCTCCACCTATTCCAAAAGTCCAAGCGATAATACTACCTATTAAAACCGCTAAAATAAAACCTGCTTTAATCTTCCAAGCCCAAAAACAAACAATTAAAAATAATACAAATAAACAAAATAACACATTCGGGTCTGCAAAATTACCTATTTTTAAAAGAGTTACAGGATCAGCCGTAACAATATGAGCCTGATTCATCCCCATAAACGCTAGAAAGCACCCAATACCAGCACTTATAGCACGGCGAAAATCTTCAGGAATGCTTTTTAAAATAAAAATACGAAAATTTGTAAAAGAAAGAACTAAAAATATAAAACCACTTATAAAAACAGCACCTAAAGCAGTTTCAACAGGAATTCCTTGACCTTTGCACATTGAAAATGTAAAAAATACATTAAGCCCCATACCTGTACTCATTGCTATTGGAGAATTTGCAAAAAGTCCTGTAAATGCAGTTGCTATTATAGTTACTAAAGCAGTTGCTAGCATTAAAGCTTCTACACTAAGCCCTGTATTGCTTACTATAAAAGCATTAGTTGGAATAATATAAAGCATTGATAAAAATGTTGCTAAAGCACCATTAAACTCATTTTTAACACTTGTATTGTTTTCTTTTAACTTAAAAAAGTCCATTTTTTTCCCTTATAAAAAAATATTTAGCGTAAAGCACCTAAGATTAAACACAATAAGATTAAAAATTCTAGCTCATAGCAGTATCCTTTTGTTTGTAGTAAGAAATTATTAGATTAAATTGTTTGAAAGTATATTTTTTGCAATCATATATTAATTGCATAATGAGTTTGAATGATGTTTTTAAAATGGAGCTAAAAACATATAAAGAATTCAATCAATATTCCTTAATCTCATTGTATAAACTATCTCTTTCTATTGGAATTAAATTTGATGTTTTGATATTGTCTATGAAGTCTTGTAGCGTAATGCCATTAGCACTTTTTGCACCACCTGCACTTTGGATATTTTCTTTTTCTATTGTTCCATCAAGGTCATTTGCTCCGTATTCTTGAGCCACCATTGCAAGGTTTAACCCTAAAGTCGCCCAATAAGCTTTAATATGAGAAATATTATCTAAAACAAGCCTTGCTATTGCAATAGTTTTTAGAATTTCTATACTTCCAAGCGGTTTTAAATCCTTTAAAAACGAATTGTCTTTTTGCCATACTAACGGAATAAAAGCATTAAATCCTTTGCTAATATCTTGTTGTTTTCTTAGTCTTAGCATATGGTCAATTCTGTTCTCACGACTTTCAATGTGTCCAAAAAGCATAGTTGCATTACTTTGTTTTCCTTTTTGATGCCATAGCCCATGAATCTTAAGCCAATTATCAGAACTAACTTTGCTAGCACAAAGCTCATTTCTAACTTTTTCATCAAAAATTTCAGCACCGCCACCCGGCATAGAGTCAACTCCATATTCAAGCATTTTGTCAATTACTGCAGAATAATCTCCATCAAAAAAACTCTTTGCAATAAAATTAATTTCAGCAGCTGTCATTGCTTTAATATGTAAATGTGGGTATTTATCTTTAATTTTTCTAAAAATCTCAAAATACCATTCCCAACCACCTTTTTTATTGTGAGCTGAAACAATGTGTATTTCTTTTGTCCCACGAGTAACGGTATCATCAACTATTTTTAAGATTTCTTCGTGTGTTAGATGATATGGATTTGGATTGTGCCTATGAGCTGAAAATGCACAAAAAGCACAAGTATCAACGCACATATTTGTAGGATTTATGTGACGATTACAATTAAAATAAACTTTTTTTCCGTGAAGTTTTAATCTCTTTTTATTAGCGTAAAATCCTAAGACTTGCAAATCTAAATCGTATAACTTATAACAATCTTCTTCGCTTAATCTTTTGCCTTCATCTAACGCTTCTAAAATATCCATTTACCATCCTTAAAAAAGAAAAGTGATTATATTTATCTTTGTTTAACAACTTACTATAAATTAGCGTAATTTTTATTATTAAAGGATTAAAAATGTGCGGAATTGTTGGGTATTTAGGACAATTAGAAAAAAAAGAAATTATACTAAACGGCTTAAAAGAGCTTGAATATCGTGGATATGATAGTGCTGGTATGGCTGTGTTGGAAAAAGACGAATTGAGTTTTTTTAAAAAAGCTGGAAAATTAGAAAACCTAGCAAATTTTATGAAAAATTTAAACTTTAATGATGAAGGTGTAGCCATAGGTCATACTCGTTGGGCAACTCACGGAAAACCTGATGATACAAATTCCCATCCACATTATGGCGAATATTCTTGCGTAATACATAATGGAATTATAGAAAATTATAAAGAAATAAAAGAAGAACTAAAAACCACACATTTTAATTCGCAAACAGATACAGAAGTAATTGTTCATTTATTTGAAAAATACGCAAATACTTTAAGTCCTGAAAAAGCTTTTAGTGAAGTTATTAAAAAAATTGATGGAGCTTATGCAATATTACTAATCACAAAAAAAGCTCCAAATACTATATTTTTTGCTAAGAAAAACGCACCACTAATAATAGGAAAAGGCTCAAATAATAGTGAGTTTTATATGGCATCTTGTGATGCTCCATTGGTTGGAATTTGCAAACAAGTTGCTTATTTAAACGATGGGGATTTTGGCTTTTTAGATAAAAATGGAATTCATTTGTTAAATGGTGTTGTTGAGTTTAAAGAATTAAATTGTGATAAAGAAAGTGCTTTAAAAGATGGATTTGATACTTTTATGGAAAAAGAAATCTACGAGCAAAGCCAAATCGTTCAAAATATATTAATAGGAAGAATTATTAATGATAAAGTATGTTTTGATGAATTAAAGAATTTAAATCAAGACTTTAGTAAAATCATAATTTGTGCTTGTGGCACTAGCTATCACGCAGCATTAGCATCTAGCTATATTTATGAAAGAAGTGCTAATATTGAATGCCGTGTAGAAATAGCAAGTGAGTTTAGATATAAAAATGGCTTTTTAGATAAAAACGCTTTATTCGTTTGTATATCTCAAAGCGGCGAGACAGCTGATACTCTTGAAGCTTTAAAAATAGCAAAAAATGCTGGGCTTAAAACTTTAGCATTATGCAATGTTGATAATTCAAGCATAGCAAGAGAAGCTGATTATTGTATTTTAATTCGTGCAGGGATTGAAAAAAGTGTAGCAAGCACTAAAGCATTTTGCGCTCAAATGCTAAATCTATGGCTACTAGCATTGTATTTAAATAAAAATCCTAATTTAGATATTAAAAAAGAATTACTTGCTATTAAGGATTTATCTAATGTATTAAAAGTAAATAAAAATACTCACGATAAATTAAAACGCTTAAGCAAAAGATACTTACACGGACACGGATTTTTCTTTATAGGTAGAGATTTATTTTATCCTTTAGCACTTGAAGCGGCATTAAAATTAAAAGAAATAAGCTATATGCACGCAGAAGGCTATGCAGCAGGAGAGATGAAGCATGGTCCTATCGCACTTGCTGATAGCGAATTATTTACAATTGCATTTATGCCAAAAAATATTTTATATGATAAAACTCGCTCAAATGTCTTAGAATTAAGCGCAAGAGATGCAAATATTTTAGCAATTTCTCCTATTGAGTTTAGTGAAGCTGATGATTTTATAAAAACAAGCGAACAAGAACATTATCTAAGCGAATTTTTTGAAATGATGGTAATTATGCAATTATTTGCACTAGAAATTACAAATCGTGTTGGTGCAAATGTAGATATGCCAAGAAATCTAGCAAAAAGCGTAACGGTTGAATAAAGAATTTAAATTAGGATAATTTCCTAATTTAAATTCCACAATTTTTATTCATTTATAGCATTTAAGTGCTGTTCTATTTCATCAAGGCTATTTGTATGAAAATTTCTTAATTTTATATTTGAATAAAATAAGCCATTGGTTTTGATTTTTAAAATTCTCTTTTTTCTTTTATAGCTTTTAATATCGCTTAGTTTTATGTATTTTGTAAAAAATATAAATCTAACTCCAATTCTATCTTTATACAAAATCACTTTAATTATAGGCATATCATAAATATAAATCACAAGCAAAATTGAGAAAAATATGCCTAAATAAACAAAACCTGCTTTAAAAGCTCCTTGTGTTATTGCAATAATCAAATAAATAAATACAAAATACAAAACACTGCTAAAATCTAATTTAGATTTAATTATTTTCGCATCCATAATTTACTCATTAATTGATAAAATCTCGGCTCTTCCATTTACAATAGCTACGCAGTGTTCATAATGAGCAGTATTTAACCCATCTGCTGAAGCAGTTTCCCACATACCTTTTAGATTTTTAGGTCTTCCATCTTTTTGACAAATCATAGGCTCTATACAAAATACCATTCCATTTTTAATCTTTGGACCATTTTTAATACTATCATTTGGGTGTAGATAGTTTGGTATTTCAGGCTCTGCGTGTGGTTTTCTACCAATGCCGTGTCCGCAAAATCCTTCTAGTGGAACAAAACCACGAGAGCGAATAAAGTCTTCTAAAATCTTGCTAAGCTCTTTAAATCTCATACCATCTTTAATATTACTTATTGCATTTAGCAAACAATCCTTGCTACAAGCAATTAATTCTTCATCTTTTTTAGAGATTTTGCCAACACCATAAGTCCTAGCAGCGTCTCCATAATATCCATCTATGAAAGTTCCAACATCGCAACTCACAATATCGCCTTCTTTTAAAACTCTATCATCAGGAATTCCATGAATGCAAGTTTCATTAAGACTAACACAAATTGCACCCGGAAAACCATAAAGCCCTTTAAAAGCTGGTTTTGCACCAAGACTTAAGATATAATCTTCTGCAGCTTTATCTAATTCTTTTAAAGAAATTCCTGGTTTTATTAAAGTTTCAAGATAATCTAGCGTTTTTGCAACCATTTTATTAGCTACTCTTAATTTTTCTATTTCTGCTGGTTTTTTAATTTCTATCATATTCATCCTTTCTTACTTTATACCCCAAAAATACAAGCACTAAGGCTATTATAAATTGAGAGATATTATCTTTATTAAAACCCACATAGTCTAACATTGAAGCATTAATTATAATTATACCAATGGCTGAATAAAGAAATATTTTAGTTAAAACCCCAGTATTAGCCATTCTTGTGCAAGGACATTTTCTACTAAGTCTTTCTATTTTTTCATTTTTTGGTGATGCTTTTTGAAAAAACCAAGCCATCAAACCAAAAAATACTAAAATTAATTCTATTATTAACATTGCTTAATGTATCTTATCCAAGAATCAAAATGTGGTTTTTCTAAACTAACTTTTGTTTGATTTCCATGACCTGGTAGTAAATAAAAATCATCTTTTAAATTCTTTGCTTTTTCAAGACTATTTACCATATCATCAGCATTTGAGAACTCAAAATCCCATCTGCCTATACTTCTTTCAAATAAAAAATCCCCACTAAAATAAACATCATCAAATTCAATCATAGAACAACCTGGAGTATGACCTGCAAAATGATGAAAAGTAAATTTTAAACCATTAAACACTAATTCTTCTTTGTCTTCAACGGCTATTGCTATATCATCGCTTGGCAAAAAACCATAAAAAGGATTTTTTAACATAAATATATCATCTTTTGGGGTATATAAAGGAGCGTTAAATTCTTGTGCTACTAATTTATTGTCCCATATGTGGTCGTGGTGTCCGTGAGTGTTTAAAATCGCTAGGACTTTGCTTGAGTTTTCTTTAATAAAACTTAAAGCACCTTTGCCTGGGTCTATTACAATATCTCCTAATTCGTGCTTTACAATATAACAATTTGTAGCGTAATCTCCACAAGGTCTTACTAAAATCTCATACATTTTTAATCCTTTCATAAAAATCTTTTAATATCTTAGTATCTTTACTAGCTCTAAAATCAATTATAATTTCTGATTTAAAATCTTTATTAAAAAATTTATCTTGCATAGTTTGTGCTAAAATTTTTGCTGGGTCAATCAATGTGGCTTTAGGAAAATAAGTTTTAAATTCTTGCTCTAAAAATGGATAATGAGTACAAGCATAAAGAATATAATCATAATTATTTTTATTAAAATAATTTGCAAAATCTTCACTCGCTTTAGAATAATCCATGCTCTCAACAATAGGAACAAAAGAAATAGGACTTATAAAATCAGCTTTTATATTATATTTTTTACAAGCGTTTTGATAAAGCCCTGAGCTAAGAGTTGCTTTTGTAGCTACTACTAAAGAATTTTGATTATTAGCAATTTGGCTAAGCCCTAAAATACCATAATCACTTATAGGAAGAACTTTAATAGCTACATTTAGCTCGCTTAAAATTGAGCTAACTGTGTTACAGGCTAAAATAATCAAATCTACATTTAAACTTGTTAAATAATCAATTGCATTTTGACCGATTTTTAAAATTTCTTCTTTGCTTTTAGTTCCAAATGGGACATTTTTATTATCAGCATAATAAATTATTTCTTTTGCTACACGGCTTTTTACTAATAATTTTAAAGTTCCAAGCCCACCTACACCACTATCAAAAATTGCTATTTTATTTAGCATTTATATACCTTCTTGCATCTAAATATCTTGTATTCCAATATCTTACATTAAGGCTTTGAATTCTTGTTCCACCTTTTGAAGATAAATGTATAAAATTGTTATTTTCAAGATAAATTCCAACATGTAAGCCAAAAGGTCCATCTGTTCTAAAGAACACTAAATCTCCTGCTTTAAGCTTAGATTTTGAAACTTTTTTACCACCTAATCTTTGCTCTTTTGTACTTCTACTTAGATTAAATCCATATACTTGTTTATAAATCTCTTGAGTAAAAAAAGAACAATCCGCACCTTTGTTTTTATTAGTGCCGCCAAGTCTATAAGGAGTGTATCTCCACTCACTTGAAGAATTTAAAATACGCTCTACATTTTTATTTGTTTGTTGTACTTTTTCTATATCCAATTTAGTATCAAAAATAGCATTAGGAGTAAACATTTGTGCTGGATAATTAGAATAAACATCATCAATTAATACTACACCATTGATTTTATTTTGATAGTTTTCATAGTTATTGTTGGCTATATTTTGCGAACAAGCCACAAAAAATATAGCCAAAATAATCGGCAAAAATATTTGCCTATTTATAATCATAAGCCTACTGCACTTAAGGTTTGATATTTATTCACATACATTTGAGCTTCAATTTTTCTCATTGTATCAAGTGCTACCTGAACAACAATTAAAACTGATGTTCCACCAAAATAAAATGGAACTCCCATAAATTTAGCTAAAAGCCAAGGAAGCGTAGCGATAATTGCTAAATATATTGAGCCACTTAATGTCAAGCGACTTGCAATTTCATTTAAATATAAAGCTGTTCCTTCTCCTGGACGAATACCTGGAATAAAACCACCTTGTTTTTTTAGGTTTTCTGAAATATCTTTTGCATTAAATGCAATTGATGCGTAAAAATATGCAAAAAAGATTACAAAAAAGAATGTAAAAATATGAAATACATAACCATTTGGATTGAAAATATCATTAATTTTCATAATGTATTCATTTGTACTTGATTGTAAAACAGTAGCAGGAAATGTCAAAATTGCACTAGCAAAAATTGGAGGAATTACACCACTTAAATTTAATTTAATAGGAATATAATTCATAATTCTTTTATTTTGATTTTGCATTAAAACTTTTCTACTATAAGAAATTGGAATTCTTCTTTCTCCCAATTCTACATAAATAATAGCACCAATAGCTGCAATAATAACTAAGGCAATACCAATTACTACTAAGAAATTTAATTCACCAGTATTTACAAGGTTAATTGTGCTAGAAATCGCACTAGGAATTCCCGAAACGATACCAGCAAAAATAATTAATGAAATACCATTGCCAATACCTCTTTGAGTAATTTGCTCGCCTAACCACATAAGCAACATAGTTCCAGCTAACATACTAGCAGCGCTTAAAGCTATAAATGTATTAAAATCAATCATAATAGCAGCTTCACCTGTTCTTGAGTGTAAGCTTTGAAGCCCTACTGAAACTCCAACACTTTGAATTAAAGTAATTACAATAGTTGCTACACGAATAATTTGCATATATTTAACCATTCCATCGCGTTCTTTTTTCATACGACCGATATTTGGAAATGTTGCTGCAAGTAATTCCATAATAATTGATGAAGTAATATAAGGCATTATACCTAAAGATATGATTGATAAACGCTCAGCAGCTTTTCCACTAAACATATTAAACATACCTAAAGCATTATTTGTGTTTGATTCAAAAAATTCTTTAATTACATCTACATTTACGCCAGGAACTGGCACGTAAGCCAGTATCCTGTAAGCAAATAAAAGCGCCAATGTTATAAAAATTTTATTGGCAAGATTTTTATTCATTATTTACTTCCGCTAGTTTTAATGTTTTCGTCTTTGATTTTTGCTACTAATGAACTAGCACTTGCGCCAATTAATTTTATTTTCTTAACGCTTGAAGAAAATTTATGAACACTTTTTAAGCTTTCAAAAGTAATTTCTTTTAATTCTTTAATAGCTGTAACTTTTTCAACATTAATTACATAAGGTTTTTCAAACTTAGAAGTAAAACCAACTTTAGGTAATCTTCTTTGAAGTGGTTGCTGACCACCTTCAAAACCTCTTTTTTCATTATAACCTTTTCTAGCTGTTTGACCTTTACCACCTTTTGTAGCAGTTTTTCCCCAGCCAGAACCTTGACCACGGCCTATTCTTTTTGTTTTATGAGTAGAGCCTGCTGCTTTTTGTAAATTTTCAAGTCCCATTTTTTATCCTTTCAACATACTTAAAGCTTTGATTGTAGCTCTTACAACGTTGCCTGGATTTGATGAACCAAGTGATTTTGTAAGAATATCTTTAATACCTGCAAGTTCAATAATTGGACGGCTTGAACCACCTGCGATAACTCCAGTACCTTCGCTAGCAGGTTTTAATAAAATACGGCTTGCATTGTATTTTACTTCAATATCGTGTGGGATTGTTTGGCCACGAAGTTTAACTGAAATGATATTTTTGAACGCATCATCTACTGCTTTTTTAATAGCATCAGGAACTTCTTTAGCTTTACCATAACCAACACCTACAAGGCCATTTTTATTACCTACAATTACAAGTGCTGTAAATCTAAAGCGGCGACCACCTTTAACAACCTTTGTAACTCTACCGATATCAACAATTACTTCTTCAAATTCTTCTCTATTATATTTTTCCATAATTTATCCTTATAGTTTGATACCGTTTTCTCTTAAAGCATCAGCAAAAGCTGCTACAACACCATGGTATAAATAACCATTTCTATCAAAAACTGCTTCTTCAATTTTTGCCGCTTTTAAGCTTTTTGCAAATTCAGCTGCTAATTTCTTAGCACCTTCAATATTTGCTTTAATGCCTAATTTTTTACCATTTACGCTAGCTATTGTGTGAGCTTTTACATCATCAATTGCTTGAACATAAAGCGTTCTATTTGATTTAAAAATAGATACTCTTGGTAAAGTTGCACAACCGCTAATTTTTGCACGAATTCTCTTTTTTCTCTTAATTCTAAGAGATAATTTTCTTTTTAAGATATTTGCTCTCATTATTTATCCCTTACTTCTTAGATGTTTTACCAGCTTTGCGAATAATACGCTCATCTGAATACTTAATACCTTTACCTTTATATGGCTCAGGTGGTCTAAATTCACGAATTTTAGCTGCAACTTGACCTACTACTTGCTTATCAGCACCTGTAATTACGATAGTATTTTTCTCAACTGCTATTTCAATGCCTTCTGGAGCATCAAAAATTACTGGATGTGAGTAACCTAAAGCCATTTCTAAAGTTTTACCTTTCATTGCAGCTTTATATCCAACACCATTTATTTCTAATACTTTTTTAAATCCTTGAGTAAGACCTATTACTATGTTATTAGCTAAAGCTCTGTAAGTTCCCCAATAAGCTCTTGAACTTCTATCATCACTTTTTGGAGTGAATACTACTTGATTATCTTTAACTTCTACATTTACATGGCCTTTAAAATCAAGTTCTTTTTTTACATTTCCTTTAGTAAAACTAAGAACATTACCATCTACTTTAGCTGAAATTCCAGCTGGAATTTCAATTGGTTGTTTTCCTATTCTTGACATATTTTTCCTTTTTATTTGTCTAGGGAAAGCTTAAGCTTTCCGAATGCCATAAAAAGCATTAATTACCAAATAGTGCAAAGTACTTCGCCACCGATGCCTTCTTTATAAGCAACTTCATTGCTAATAACACCTTTGCTTGTACTTACAACTATTGTTCCATAACCGTTTTTAAATCTTTTGATTTCATCTTTACCACGGTAAACTCTACGACCAGGTTTGCTAACACGCTTTATTTCATTAATAACGCTTTTGCCTTTTTCATCATATTTTAAAACTACATTGATGAATTTCTTTTTATCTTCTTCAACAACGCTATAATCTTCAATATAACCTTTCGCTTTAAAAATATCAACAATAGATTCTACAACTTTTGAATGTAGTAATTTTGTTGTATCTAATTTACGAAGTGCTGCATTTCTAATACGAGTTAGTGAATCTGAAATTAAATCGTTAATCATAACTTCTCCTTACCAGCTAGCTTTCTTAAGACCAGGAATTAATCCTTCATTAGCCATTTTTCTTAGGCACACACGGCAAATTCCAAAATCTCTATATACTGAGTGTGGACGACCACAAATTTGGCATCTTGTATAAGCTCTAACTTTAAACTTAGCTGGACGAGCAGCTTTTGCTATCATTGATTTTTTTGCCATATTACTTTCCTTTTGTGAAAGGCACACCGAATAATTCTAATAATCTTAATGCCTCTTTATCGCTATTTGCTGTTGTTACAACATTTATATTCATACCATGGGTTCTTAAAATTTGGTCATATACAACTTCAGGGAACATTAATTGTTCATTTAAACCGAAGCTATAATTTCCACGACCATCAAAACCATCTCTACTTAGGCCTCTAAAGTCTTTAACTCTTGGTAATGCAATAGAAATTAACTTATCTAAAAACGCATACATATTGTCTTTTCTTAAAGTTACCATTACACCAACAGGGAAACCATCTCTTACTTTAAAACCAGCAACTGATTTTTTAGCTTTAGTTACAACTGCTTTTTGTCCTGAAATTAAACTAATTGTATCAACAATGCTTTGTAATACTTTTTGATCTTTAGTAAATTCAGCACCTAAACCAACGCTAATTACAATTTTTTCAATAGCAGGAATTAACATAGGATTTTTAATATCAAATTCTTTAGCAATAGCAGGCTTAATGCTATTAACATATTTTTCTTTTAATCTCATATTATGCCTCCACCTTTGCTACATTTGAAATATCCATAGGCATTTCCTTATTTACAAAACCACCTTGTGGATTTTGTTCGCTTGGTTTAACTGCTTTCTTAGCAATTTTGCAACCTTCAACGATTACTTGATTTTTCTTAGGAAAAACTGCCTTTACAACACCTGTTTTACCTTTATCATCACCTGCGATAATTTTTACATTATCACCTTTTTTAATTTTAAATTTAACAGCCATTATAAAACCTCCGGAGCTAGTGAAACAATTTTCATAAAGCCACCATATCTTACTTCTCTACCAACTGGCCCGAAAATACGAGTTCCAACTGGCTCTCTTTTAGCATCTAAAATAACTGCTGCATTTTCATCAAAACGAATTAATGAGCCATTTTCTCTTTGAACTTCTTTTTTAGTTCTTACGATTACAGCTTTAACTACTTGACCTTTTTTAATTTTACCATTTGGTAAAGCTTTTTTAACAGATGCAACTATAACATCACCTACAGTAGCATATCTTCTCTTGCTACCACCTAATACTTTTATACACATAATTTCTTTTGCGCCGCTATTATCAGCAACTACAAGCCTTGTAAAACTTTGAATCATTACTCAACTCCTGCTGCTAAGATTGTTTTAAGACGAAAAGATTTGCGTTTTGACAATGGTCTGCATTCAATTGCCACAACTGTATCGCCAACATTAGCAGTATTTTTTTCATCATGAACTAAATATTTTTTAAAGCGTTTTACAATCTTTCTATATCTTGGGTGAACAACTTTACGCTCAACTAGAACGCTAACTGTTTTATCACCTGATTTTGCAACGATTACGCCTTGTATTTCTCTTTTAAAACTCATAATTAGCCCCTTATTTCATAGCTGATATTGCAGTATTGATTTTAGCAATATCTTTTCTTACTACGCGAAGCTCATTTGTATTTGTAAGCTGCATCGTTTTAAGCTTTTGTTTTAGTGTAAATAAAAGCACCTTTTTCTCTTTTAACATAGCATTTAATTCTTCTGCTGTTTTATCTTTTAGCTCAGTATATTTCATTTTCACTCTCTCTTGTAACGAACTTAGTTTTAAATGGTAATTTACTCATAGCAAGTGCAAGAGCTTCTCTAGCCATATCTTCACTAACGCCTGTCATTTCAAAAAGAATTCTGCCTGGTTGAATATTCATTACCCATTCTTCAACACTACCTTTACCTTTACCCATCCTTGTTTCAAGTGGTTTTTTAGTTAAAGGTTTATCTGGGAATACTCTTATCCATGATTTACCTTGTCTTTTAACATGACGAGTTAGAGCAATACGAGCTGCTTCAATTTGGCGTGAATTAACTCTACCACCCTCAGTAGCTTTTAAAGCATAATCACCTAGAGCAAGTTTTGTGCCACGGCAAGCATAGCCACGATTGCGGCCTTTCATCATTTTTCTAAATTTTGTTCTTTTTGGCATCAACATAATTATTTACCTCTTCTGGTTCTTCTTGTCTTCTTTGCTGCTGGCTCTTCAGTTTTATCAGCTTGAACACCTTTATGTAATACCTCACCTTTGAATATCCATACTTTAATACCTATGTTTCCATAAGTTGTATGAGCTTCAGCAAAACCATAATCAATTTTTGCTCTTAAAGTATGTAAAGGCACACGACCTTCAAGATACCACTCTGTTCTAGCCATTTCAGCACCACCTAAACGACCTGCAACGCTAACTTTAATACCTTTTGCTCCTGCTTTTTGTGCATTTTGAATAACTTTTTTCATAGCACGGCGGAAAGCAACACGCTTTTCAAGTTGAGTTGCAACACTTTCTGCTGCTAATTGAGCTGATGCATTAGCACGACGCTCTTCTTTAATATTAAGATTTACTTCTTTATTGATAATTTTTTGTAGTTTTGTTTTAATTACTTCAACATCACTACCTTTTTTACCAATGATAATTCCAGGACGAGCTGCAACTACAGTAACTCTTAATTTCTTAGCAGTTCTTTCTATTATTATTTGACTAACGCCTGCATAGTATAGCTCTTTTTTAAGAAAAGCACGGATTTTATAATCTTCGCCTATGCTTTGTGCTAAACTAGCTTTAGCTGGAAACCATCTTGATTCCCAATTTCTATTAATTCCTAGTCTAAGACCGATCGGATTTACTTTTTGTCCCATTTTAGCTTTCCTTACTTTCAGTTTTTGCTCTGCTTACTTCAACCATAATATGAGCAGTTGGTTTTCTAATGCGACTTGCACTACCTCTTGCTCTTGGTCTAATTCTTTTTAAAACTGCACCTGCATCAACACGGCATGAACTTACTACAACTTCACTTGGCTCATATCCACCATTTGCAACAGCACTTGAAATTGCATTAGAAATGTATTTTGCTGCTTTATTTGGCATAAATTTTAAACTAGCCATTGCTAATTCAGCATTCATTCCTTGAACTTCTCTTGCTAACAATCTTGCCTTAGTTGGTGATAGTCTTATGAATTTAATTAATGCTTTACTCATCTACTACCCCTTATTTTCCAATTTTCTTCTGCACAGAACCTTTGTGGCCTTTAAATGTGCGAGTTGGTGCAAATTCACCTAATTTATAACCTATGTGATTTTCAGTTACATATACTGGAATAAAGCTTTTACCATTATGAACGTTAAAAGTAAGACCGATCATATCAGGAGTTATAGTGCTTCTTCTTGACCAAGTTTTAATTGGTTTATTATCGTTAGCTTTTTTTGCTGCGATAACTTTTTTCATAACATGAGAATCAACAAAAGGACCTTTTTTTAATGATCTAGCCATCTTATTTTCCTTTTCTTCTTGATATTATTAGCTTATCGCTAGCCTTTTTACGGCGAGTCTTAGCACCTTTAGTTGGTTTACCCCAAGGTGTAACTGGGTGACGACCTGAGTTCTTTTTACCCTCACCACCACCATGTGGGTGATCTACTGGGTTCATTGCACTACCACGAGTTTGTGGGCGAATACCTCTATGTCTATTGCGTCCTGCTTTACCGATTGTAACGTTAGCCCAATCTTCATTACCAACTTCACCAATACTAGCCATACATTCAGCTAATACTCTTCTCATTTCACCTGATTGTAAGCGAACGATTACATATTTTTCTTCTTTACCCATTAATTGAGCAAAAGAACCTGCTGAACGAATCATTTGTCCACCTTTACCTGGTTTTAACTCAAGGTTATGGATAATTGTACCTACAGGAATTGATTTTAATTTCATAGCATTTCCTGGTTTAATATCTAAACCTTCAGCAGCTGAACAAACAATGTCATTTACTGCTAAACCACGAGGTTGGATAATATATCTTTTTTCACCATCTTTATAAGCAATTAATGCAATACGGCAATTTCTGTATGGGTCATACTCAATAGCTTCTACACGACCTTCAATTCCAAATTTATTTCTTTTGAAATCAATGATACGATATAGTTTTTTAGCACCTGCTTCTTTATGGCGACTTGTTATTCTTCCGTTGTTATTTCTACCTGCTGCAGCTGGAAGTTTTACAAGTAATGAGCGGACACTAGCTTTTGCTGTAATATCATCGCTACTTACACCTGTAATATATCTTCTGCTTGGGGTATATGGTTTATAAGTTTTAATAGCCATCTTAGCCTTCCTTATTCTCTAAACTAGCACCCTCAGGTAGCTTTACATAAAACTTTTTAAAGTCACTTCTTTGGCCTTCAATTCCTCTAAATCTTTTAACTTTTCCATCCATTCTTAATGAATTTATTTTTAAAGGAACGATACCAAAATATTCTCTTAACACTTGCTTTAGACCATTTTTTGTCATTTTAGGACTAGCTTGAATAACTACTACGCCACTTTCTTGAAGGCCTAAAGTTTTTTCTGTATAAACTATATTTTTTATATCTGTGATATCAGCCATCTTAGCCCTCTTTCGTAATTGATGCTAAAGCATCTTTTTCAATAATAACTGAGTTAAATATACTTAATAAATAAGCATTTACTTCAGTAATATCAACAACATAACAATTTGCAAGATTTCTAAATGCTAATAATGTTTTTTCATCTAATAATGATTTAACTATTAAAGCATCTTTAACACCTATTTTATTAATCATAGCTCTTGCATCTTTTGTTTTACCACTTTCAATAACTATATTATCTACTGCAAATATTGCGTTTGCATTTGCTTTATCAGCTAAAGCTCTTTCAAATGCTAATCTCTTTTGCTTTTTATTTACTTTTTGAAAATAGTTTCTATTATTTGTTGGACCAAATGCAACTGCACCACCTACCCATACGTTAGTTCTAGTTGAACCTGCACGAGCACCGCCACGACCTTTTTGTCTCCATGGTTTTTTACCACCACCGCTAACATCACTTCTACCTTTAGTATGAGCTGTATTTGCTCTCATGCTAGCTTGATATGATTTTACATATAAATAAAGGTTATGAGGATTTACTTCAGCGTATCTTGCTGGTAAATCAAGCTCACTAGCTTTTTCAAATTTATCGTTTAATACGCATACTTTCATTTTACAATCCTTACTTTACCCATTGCACCATTATAACCTGCAACGCTACCTTTTAATACTAAAACACCATTTTCAGCGTCAAATGAAACAACTTCATTTTTAACAGTAACTAATTCATTACCAAAATGACCCGCCATTTTGCGTCCTTTTTGAACACGACCTGGCCACTCGCGGTTACCTATAGAACCTGAGCGTCTGTGAAAACGGCTACCATGACTTGCTGGACCACCTGCAAATCCGTGTCTTTTAATAACACCTGCAAAACCTCTACCTTTTGAATTAAAGCTTACTTTTAAAACTTTTGCTTCAGCTAAAGGTGTAGTGTCAATGTCACCTGCTTCTTTATTTGCTACTTCTAAACTAGCAAATTTGTTAAACTCTGCACTTAGGCTGTATTTTTTTTGCTGACCTGCTATGCACTTGTTTTGATGTTTACCTTGTGCGTAAGCAACGATAGCTTTACCATCTTTAAGTTCGCAAACTTTTGTTTTTACTAACTTAAGTAATGTTACAGGAGTGCTAGATGTGTTAATTGTTCTACTCATTCCGATTTTTTCAACAATATATTCCATACTCTATCCTTACTTGCCCATTGCACGAACTTCAACATTAACTTCTGGTGCCAAATCAAGCTTTGTTAAGCTATCAACGGTGTCAGTAGTAGCAGCCAAAATATCAATCATACGAGCGTGAATTCTCATTTCAAATTGTTCTCTTGAATCTTTATTGATGTGCGGAGATCTTAAAACGGTATAACGCTTTATTTTTGTAGGCATTGGCACTGGACCTCTAATTTCAGCACCAGTTCTCTTAACGGCTTCAACAATTGCCGCAACTGTACGATCTAGAACCCTATGGTCATAAGCTTTTAACTTTAACCTAATTCTTTCCATAATTTTTCCTTTTAAAAGAACTCGTTGGCATTTAAGCCAACCCATTAAAGAACATGTGATAAGTATCACAAAAACTAAAATAGGTTCGCAAGTGTATTTAATATAAGTTTATTTGTCAAGAAAAAATATAAAATTCTACATATTTTTATCTTTTTTAAAGAGATAATAAATATAATTTAATTTATTTTATCTTATTTCTTATATAAATATATTTAAAAATTTACATTTTTTTAAGTTTTAAAATTATAAAATTAAATAATTTTTTTAATTTTATATTAAGGTAAAATATGCTTGAGTTATTTTATGCTTTATTTTCAGGTATTTGTTTAATTTGTTGTGGTGTTTTAATGTATATGAAATTGTCTAAAGAAGAAAAACAATGAATATTATAAGCCTGCTTGTTTTAATTTCTTTTATCTTATTTTTAATCTTGTCTTATTTTCTTTCAAAAAGAACTAAAAATTTAGATGACTTTTTTGTTGCAGGAAGAAATGCTAATACTATATTTTTAACAGGTACTGTTTTTGCAAGTATGTTATCTACAAATGGTTTTATGGGTGATTGTGCTTGGGTATATGATGGCCACTTTATATCATTAATGGTGATAAATACTATGTGTGCTTGTGGTTATATCTTAGGCTCTTTATTTTTTGGAAGATATCTAAGAACAAGCAAAGTAAAAACTCTACCTGAATTTTTCTATTTAGTATTTAAAGAACATAAACTTGCAAAATATCTAAGAATGTGTTCGGCTTTTGTAGTTTGTTTTAGTATGTTTGCTTATCTTGTTTCAGTTATGCAAGGTGTTAGTATTTTATTAGAAAGTTTAACTGATTTTAGCAAAACTACAAGCTTAATTGCAGGTTTTATTATAATTTTAGCCTTTGTAAGCCTTAGTGGCTCAAATGGAGCAATTATTAGTGATACTCTTATGTGCATTATGTTTTTAAGTGTTACTATAATTGCAGCATTTTATATTTTTAATACTATTGAAAATCCTTTTATAGCAATGAAACAACTTGCTCAATCACGGCCAGAAACATTAAAAGCTCCAAATGAATTATCTTATGTATTAACTATGGGAATTATCTGGTGTATAACTATAGCTATTTCTCCTTGGCAAGCAGGTAGAAATTTAATGGCTAAAAATGAACATGTGATTTTTAGAACGAGCGTATTATCAGCAATTTTAACAGTATATTTTCTAGGAATTTTATACCTATTAGTAATAGTTATTAAATATAGTGGAATTAATATTAATACCAGTGAAAAAGTAGTAATTATTTCTGCTTTAGAACAAATGCCTCCTATTTTAGGTGCAATGCTAATAACTGGTATAGTTCAAGCAGGAATTAGCTCTGCTATGACATTTTTAGCTGTTATTGGTTTTAGTTTTAGTGAAGATATTATAGGACAAATAAGCAAAAAAGAAAAAACTGATAAACAAAAACTTATATTGTGCAGAATAATTATATTAAGCGTATGCGTTTTATGTTTTATAATTAATACTTTTGAATTAGCAAGTATTAGAATAATTGCTTGGTTTGCAAGCACTATAATAGCAGCTAGTTGGATAGTAAGCGTTATTGGTATTTTATATATCAAAAACTATGGAATAAAATCAGCCCTAGCATCTCAAATCAGTGGATTTTTAACTTATATAATTGTTAGATTTTTAAGCGAACTAAACTTAATTACATATGAAGCATTTTTTTGCTCTATATTGTCTAGTTTAATCTTTGGAATTATGTTTTTAGAAAAAAATTCTAATAAAAATTTAAATTTTATGTCTATTAAATTAGAAACAAACGAATACAAAAAAACTAAATTATATGCCATATTATTAATATTTTCAGGCGTTTTATTATCTTCGTTATTGCTTAAATATTATTCTTCATTATTTAATTAAATATTTATATCAATATATCTTTAAGTTTCAAACAAGGAAAAAAATATATAATTAAAAAACTTATATTTAAAATTTAATATTTTAAATTAAGATTAAATTAAAAAAGGAGATTTTATGAATATTTTAGTTTGCACTAAAATTGTTTTAGATGAAGAAGAATTAAAATTTTCAAATGGTGAATTAGATCAAACTTCTAATTTAAAAATTTCTAACTTTGATTTAAGCGCAATTGAATGTGCTTTATCAATTAAAGAAAAAAATGCTGATTGCAAAATCATAGGAGTTTATGCTGGCGAAAGTCTAAATTCAAAACTTAGTAAAGATTTATTAAGCCGTGGCTTAGATGAGTTAATCAATTTAAAAGGCGTTGCAGTTGATAGCATAAGTGCAGCAAATGCAGTTTGTGAATATGCAAAAAGCATTGATGCAAAAATTATAATCGCTGGTTCAAATTCTTCTGATTTATTTCAAGGAATATTTTCACCTTTTCTAGCTGCAAAATTAGATGCTGCATATGCAGGTAATGTAAGTGCTATTAATGCAGTTTCAAATATTGTAGATTTAAACACTAGTGATTCTTTAAACGAAAGTCATCTTAATTTAGATTTACCTGCAGTGCTTAGCGTAAATCCTGAATACTATGAAGCAAAAATACCTGGTATGAAAGCTATCTTACAAGCTGCTAAAAAACCTTGCAGTGAAGTTGCTGCTAGTAATAATGTGTCGAAAATTACTACATTAAAAATAGAAGCTCCAAAATCAAAAGATAGAGCAAAACAAATATTTGAATTAAAAGACTTTGAGAATTTCAAATCGGAATTTGAAAAATTATTATAAGGAGCAAGATATGAAAATTTATGTATTTACAAACGAAATTGATACCTTAAAAAAGATTAATAATTTAGGTATTATTGACACTCACTATTGCACTGAAAATATACAAAGCATTGCTGAAAATCAAATTAAGTTTAATATTGCTAATGGTGCTAGCATTAATGATTGTGCAAAAAGCATTGCTGAAGATTTAAAAAATCAAGATGTATTATTTATCACCTCATCAGCTAATAAAGATTTAGCAGCTTTAGTTGCAGGATATTTAGACGCTCCTATTGTTAGTGATGTATCAACTATAGATTTAAGCAATGGGGTAAAAACTACTAATATTGTTTATGGTGGTGCTGCTATTAGAACAAGTGAACTTACAGGAAATGAAAAAATAATCTCTTTAAGCACAAACTACGCGGCAAATGAAAATGAAATAGCTTTGAAAGATGTAAATACTACAACGAAAGAAATATCGGCTAATAAAGTAAAAGTTTTAAGTGTTAATAAAAAAGTAAATAACGATGTAGATTTAAGCAAGGCAAAAATTATTGTTGCAGTTGGTCGTGGCTTTGCTCAAAAAGAAGATTTAAATTTAGCATATAAATTAGCTGAAAAATTAGGCGCGCAAATTGCATGCTCAAGACCTATTGCAGAAACTGAAAAATGGATAGACAAATCTCGCTATATAGGTATTAGTGCAAACATTATTGCACCTGATTTATATATTGCTATAGGTATTAGTGGACAAGTTCAACATTTAGTAGGTTGTGTAAATTCTAAAAAAATTGTAGTTATTAACAAAGATGACAAAGCACCATTCTTTGAATCTGCAGATTTAGGAATTGTTGGTGACTTAAAAGAAGTTTTAAATAACTTATCAAAAGTATTAATTTAAAGGAGTATTTATGGTTTATTTTGAAAATGAAGGTTTAAAGTGTGAATTAAACGATGGAATTTTAATTATGAAAATTAATCGTGAAAATAAAGCAAATGCACTAAATCACGAAACAAGTTATGCTATGGAAGATGTTTTAAATCGTGCAGAGCTTGATAAAGATGTAAGAGTTATCATAATAACAGGTGCTGGTTCAAAAGCCTTTTGTGCTGGAGAAGATTTAAGTGAACTTAGTGGAAGTGGCGAGTGTGCTACAGTTACACCGCATGGCTTTGGAGGTATTACAAATCGCCTTAGCAAAAAGCCAATTATAGCTGCTGTAAATGGCTTTGCAGTAGGTGGTGGCATGGAAATAGCTATGAGTTGTGATTTAATAATTGCATCAGAAAATGCTAAATTTGGCTTAACCGAAGTTAAAGTTGGACTTATTGCATCAACTGGTGGTCTTGTAAGACTTGCAAGAGATATCCCTACAAAACTTGCAATGGAAATGATGCTAACAGGTCGTGTAATTAAAGCCGACGAAGCTTTAAAATATAATCTTATTAACAAGATAGTTCCACAAGATGAGCTCATGAATGAAGTTTTAGAATTAGCTAAAACAATTACAAAAAATGCTCCATTATCGCTTGAATTTTCAAAAATGATTTTTCATAGAGCAAAACAAATGAGCCTTGAAGATGCAACTGCATATTGTGATATAGCATATCGTTTTATAGAAAAAACAGCTGATGGAATTGAAGGACCTAAAGCCTTTATTGAAAAGCGTGAACCTGTTTGGCAAGGAAAATAATCATGGTAGAAAAAAGAGGAATAGAACCTAAAGTATTTTTTCCATCACTTTTTGTAGTGATTCTTTTAGGTTGGTGGGTTATAAGTGATTTAGATGCTGCTAATGCAACTATAAATAAAACCTTTGATTTTGTTACTCAAAAGTTTGGTTTTTTATTTGAATGGTATATGGTAGCAATGTTGGCTGGATTTTTTTGGCTAGTGTTTGGACCTTTAAGTAAAAGAAAGTTAGGAGATGGCGATCCTGAATACAGCACTATATCTTGGATATTTATGATGTTTGCAAGTTGCACTAGTGCAGCTATTATTTATTGGGCTGTTTTAGAGGTTTATTACTACTCTATTTCTATGCCATTTGGATACGAAAAAATGAGTTATGAAGCTATGGATATGGGGCTTCCATATTCTATGTTTCATTGGGGGCCTTTGCCTTGGGCTTCTTATGCACTTTTAACAATTGCATTTGGTTATTTTATGTTTGTTAAAAAAATGGATACTATTCGCCCATCAGGAACATTAGCACCAGCAATAGGAGAAAAATTAGCTAATGGTTGGCTAGGAACTATAATTGATAATGTTTATGTAGTTTGCTTAATTCTAGCAATGGGAACTTCACTAGGTCTTGCAACCCCTATTGTAACTGAATGTATGCAATGGTTATTTGGAATAGAACACACTTTAATGCTAGATGCAACAATAGTTTCATGCTGGGTAGTATTTAATGCTATTTGTGTGGCTCTTGGTATTTCTAAAGGTATTAAAATTGCTAGCGATATTAGAACATATTTGATGATTATTATGCTTGGATATGTGTTTATATTAGGCTCTACTACATTTATGCTTAATTATTTTACCGATAGTATTGGTATATTTATTACAAACTTTGCAAAAATGATATTTTACACAGATGGTATTCGTAGCAATGGTTTCCCACAAGCTTGGACAGTGTTTTATTGGTGTTGGTATATAGTTTATGGAATTTCAATGAGTATTTTCTTAGCTCGTATTAGTAAAGGTAGAACAATAGGACAACTTTGTATAGGAATTGTTGCTGGAATTAGTGCTTCAACTTGGATTATGTGGGGTATTTTAGGTGGAAACACAATGCATTTAATGGTAACAAAAGGCCTTGATATCCCTGCAGTTATTGAAAAATCTGGCGCTTTTAGGGCTGTAATTGAAACTTGGGCAACACTTCCTATGCCTACTGTTTGTATTTTTGGCTTCTTTATTTTTGCATTCATTGCAACTATTACTTTAATCAACGGATGTGCATATACTCTAGCAATGAGTACTTGCAAAGGTGTAAAAGAAGATGAAGAACCACCTCTATTTATAAGAATAGGTTGGAGTATTTTAGTAGGAGTTGTAGGTGTTACGTTGCTTGCATTAGGAGGATTAAAACCTATACAAACAGCAATTATAGTTGGGGGTTGCCCTTTATTTTTCGTAAATATTTTAATCATTTATGCATTCTTAAAAGATGCTAAAAAAATGAATTGGTTTTAAAAATTATTAAAGGAGAAAAATTATGGATTTTAAATTAAACGAAGAGCAAGAATTATTCGTAGCAGGCATTAAAGAATATATGACTAGTAGAAACTGGGAAAGCTATTTTGCAGAGTGCGATGAAAAACATGAATATCCTATTGAATGGGTTAAAGGGTTAGCAGAACTTGGAGTTGATACTATGCTTTTAGATGAAGAACATGGTGGAATGGGTGTAAGTATGGTAACACTAACAGCTATTTGGGAAGAATTAGGTCGTCATGGAGCACCTACTTATGTATTATATCAACTTCCAGGATTTGGTACTATCTTAAGATATGGAACACAAGAACAAATTGATAAAATATTTGCATTCCGTGGAACAGGCAAGCAAATGTTTAATAGTGCTATTACAGAACCTATGGCAGGAAGCGATGTTGGAAGTCTTAAAACAACTTATATAAGAAAAGATGGCAAAATTTATTTAAACGGACAAAAATGCTTTATTACAAGTTCATTACATACTCCTTATTTAATAGTAATGGCAAGAGATGGATCAAGTGAAAAGCCTATTTATTCTGAATTTTTTGTTGATATGAGCAAGACTGGTATCAAAGTGACTCCACTTGATAAACTAGGTCTTAGAATGGATAGTTGTTGTGAAATTACATTTAACAATGTAGAACTTGAAGAAAAAGACTTCTTTGGAAAAGAAGGAGAAGGGTTTAATAGAGTTAAAGAAGAATTTGATGCTGAAAGATTTTTAGTTGCTTGCACAAATTACGGCGTAGCTTTATGTGCTTTTGAAGATGCTTGCAAATATGCTAATGTTAGAGTTCAATTTGGTGAAGCTATCGGGAGAACTCAATTAATTCAAGAAAAAGTAGCTTTCATGGCAATGAAACTTAATTCTATGAAAAATATGATTTATGAATGTGCTTGGAAAATGGATGAGGGAATTGCTAATTCAGGAGATAGTGCAATGTGTAAATATTATTGTGCTAATGAAGCATTTAGCGTAATTGATACAGCTGTACAAATTCTTGGTGGAATTGGTGTTACAGGTCATAGGGTAGGAAGATTTTGGAGAGATTTAAGAATAGATAGATTAAGTGGTGGTAGTGATGAAATGCAAATCCTTACACTTGGTCGTGCAATATTAAAACAATATAGATAAAGGAGTTTAAAATGAATACACCTAAATTTGGTCCATTAAGTGGAATAAGAGTAGTTTTCTCAGCTATTGAAATAGCTGGACCATTTGCAGCACAAACTTTAGCAGAATGGGGAGCTGAAGTTATTTGGATTGAACATAGCAAATACACTGATACTATTAGGGTTCAACCAAATTATCCTGAACTTAGTAGAAGAAATTTATATGCTTTAAGTCTTAATATTTTTAGTGAAGAAGGTAAAGAAATTTTTTATGATTTAATAAAAACAGCTGACATTTTTATTGAAGCTAGCAAAGGCCCTGCATTTGCTAATAAAGGTATAACAGATGAAGTTTTATGGTCTTACAAAAAAGATTTAGTAATTGCACATTTAAGTGGTTTTGGTCAATTTGGTGATGATTATCACACAAATTTAGCAGCTTATAACACAATAGCTCAAGCATTTTCAGGATACCTAATACAAAATGGAGACATCAACCAACCAATGCCAGCATTCCCTTACACGGCTGATTATATGGTAGGTCTTACGGCAGCAGCATCTTGTTTAGCGGCTTTACATAAAGCAAAAGCAACAGGCGTTGGAGAAAGCATAGATGTTTGTATGTATGAAGTAATGCTTAGGGTTGGGCAATATTATATGATGGATTACTTTAATGGAGGAGAAATGTGTCCTAGAATGATTAAAGGAAAAGATCCACTTTATGCAGGTTGCGGATTATATAAATGTGCTGATGGTTATATTGTATTTGAAGTAGTTGGTGGATATCAAGTAAGTGAAATTTTTAAAGATTTAGGTATAGGAGAATTAATAGGCACTGAAGAATATCCAGAAGGTATTCAGCTAATATCAAGAAAAACTAGTAAAGCTACTTTATTTGAAGAAAAACTTGATGAATATTTTGGCAAATTAAATGTAAAAGATGCGCTTGATTATTTAAAGAGTAAAAAAATTGCAGGCGCAAAAGTTCTTGAAGTTAGTGAATTAGAAAGTAATTCTCAATATATTGCAAGAAATAGCATTATCACTTGGGAAAACGAAACAGGAAAAACTATTAAAGGTCCAAATATTATGCCAAGATTTAAAAATAATCCTTGTAAAGTATGGAGATCAATGCCTAGTTATGGAAAAGATACAAAAGATATTTTAAGTAGTATTGGTGTTAGTAAAGAAAAAATTAATAAACTAGCAGAAGAAAAGATTATTAATTGCGGTAAATAAAAATGCAAATAGTAAGCGAAAAAAACTTAGCTCATTTTTTAGAGCTAAAAGCAAAAAATGCTAAAGTAGATGATTCTACTTTAGCATCTTCTTTAAAAAGCCTTTGTTTTGTTTATGATAAATGTGAGGCTAACTATGAAAATGCTTATCTTGATAATTATGAAAATTTTGATGAGTATTTTATCAATAATGCAAAATTAGTTAATGGTTATTTTCAAGTTGGAGATTTTATAAAAGCAGTGAATTATAAACAATTAAATGCTTTAGCAAACCAGTGTGCTAATTATTTTAAAGAACTAGGGTTAAAACAAGGAGATAAACTAGGGCTTATGATTTATAACTCTTTTGAGTTTGCAATTATCTTTTTTGCTAGCTTTAAGCTAGGCTTAGTTTTAGTTCCTATAAATGCTTTATTTGCATATGATGATGCAAAATATGTAATAGATAAAACTAAGCTACAATATATTATATTAGAAAAGGAATTTCAAAAAAATTTTAAATTTAATATTAATACAATAATTAAAGAAAAATTATTAGAAAATATCAAAAATAAATCAAAAGAATTTGAAACAAATATTATAAATTGTGATGATTTAGCAATAATATTATTTACTTCAGGGACTACAAGCAAACCAAAAGGCTGCAAATTGACTCACTATAATTTACTTTATGCAAGTCATTTTACTTCAGCTCAAATAGGTTTAAGGTGTCAAGATATTTTTGCTACTTCTATGCCAAATTGGCATATAGATTTACTCACAACTGCATTTATGCCAAGTCTTAGAGCCAATACTAGATTTATTTTACTCAATAGATTTTCTGCTAGAAGATTTTGGCAACAATTGGTATTTTTTAAAGCAAATGTTAGTGAAGTTGTTCCAAAAATGATAGAAATAATAAAATTACAAAAACCATTTTTTAGAGAAGATAAGCACAACCTAAGATTTTTATTATATTTTCTAAATATGAGCAAAAAAAAATATCTTGAATTTAAAGCTAGATTTAAAACTGATCTCTTTACTAGCTATGGACTTAGTGAAAGCATAGTTGGTATTATTGGAGATAATCACTATGAAGAATTTAAATTCGGAAGTTTAGGTAAGGTTTATTTTGGTGTAGATGTAATTATTGCAAATAAAAAAGATAACAAACTAATACCATTAAAAGCTAATGAAATAGGTGAAATTTGTATAAAAGCAAGAATGGGTAAAGAAATTTTTGCAGGTTATTATGAAGATGAAAAAGCTAATAATGAAGCTTTTTGCGATGGTTATTTTCTAACTAAAGATTTAGGCTTTTATGATGAAGAAGGTTTCTTTTATTTTTATTCAAGAAACAAAGATTTAATTAAAATAAATGGAGAAAATGTAAGCGCTATTGAATTAGAAAATAAACTATGTGAACATGAGGCTATTAAAAACGCTTGTATTATAGCTGCATGTGATGACATTAGCTGTGATTTAATTATTGCTATTGTTGAACTAAATAATAATGAAGGTATTAGTTACAAACAAGATTCAAAAGATTTAATGAGTGCTATCTTAGATGAGAACTTAAAAAGCTTAAAAAAAGACATATTAAAAATTAACAATACTCTTACAAGTTTCAAAAGAATTAGAGATATTGTTTTTGTAAAAAATTTACCTTACAACCACATAGGTAAAGTTTGTAAAAATATTTTAGGAGAAGTTTATGGAAGAATTTGATGTGATTGTAGTGGGTGGTGGTATAAGTGGGCTTATTTGTGCTTATATACTAGCCCAAAAAGAATTAAGCGTAGTTTTATTTGAACGTGCAGATATAGGGACTAAAAATGTTTCTGGCGGAAGGCTTTATGCTCATACACTAAGAGACATTAAAGGATTAGAAGATTTTGACACTGCTTGTGAAAGAGCTATTATTTGTGAAAAATTAGGCTTTATGAATGACGAAAGTACTTTTATGATAGAAAGTAGAACTATACTTAGCGATGATAAATTTTCAAACTCTTATAGTGTGTTGCAAAATAAATTTTTAAATTATCTTTCTAATAAATGCGAAGAATTAGGAGTTATGATTGCTAGCAATGTTTTAGTAGATGATTTGTTAATTAGGTTAGAAAATGGTGAAATAACTAAATCAAGTTCATTAAATAGAACATTAAGGAACAATGAGAGCGTAATAGGTGTTAAAGCTGGTGAAGATGAAATGAATGCAAAATATGTAGTTTTAGCTGAAGGATTAAATTCTCTTCTTTCACAAAGCATTGATTTGCATGCAAGTAATGATGGCAACAATAGTTTTATAGGCAAAAACTATGCATTAGGAATAAAAGAAGTGATTGAGCTTCCTGTTAGCTCAAGATTTGCTTTAAATGATAAAGAAGGATTAGCAGCACTTTACGCAGGAAAAGCTAGTGATTATTTAATGGGCGGTGGATTTTTATACACTAATGAAAATACTATTTCTCTTGGTTGTGTTATAGGACTTGGAAGAAATATGAATAAAAAAAGCCATGAAATATTTGAAGATTTTAAAAATCACCCAAGCATTGCTCCACTTATTAAAGATGGAAAAACTTTAGAATATAGTGCAAAATTAGTTCCTGAAGGTGGATTTAATGCGATGAGCAAATTAGGAGCCAATGGTGTTTTGGTAGTAGGAGATGCTGCTGGTTTTTGTATGAATCTTGGCTACACCGTACGTGGAATGGATTTAGCAATTATGTCAGCAAAAAATGCTGCTCTTGCTATATCAACAGCCATTAATGATAATAAAAATGCTTTAGAAACTTATAAAGCTAACTTAGAAAAAGAAGGATCTTTTTTAGATTTCAAACAATTTAATCAAATAGGAGAATTCTTAGAGAATAACGAAAGAATGTTTAATGACTATCCAAAAGAATTAAATATTTTAATGAAAAGTCTATTTAAAATAGATGGCAAAAGCGAACCTATAAAAGCAAAAGTTATAAGGCTTATAAAATCAATCGGGGTTATCAATTTAATCAAAGATATATGGAAAGGAAGCAAAGTATTATGAATATTGATGAAAAATTAGGATTAAATAAATTTAATATTGATGAAGAAAATGCTCATATCATAATAAATGATATAGATAGCTCATTGGCAAAAGCATTATGCGATATTTGTCCTGCAAATTTATATAAATTAGAAGAAGATGTTCTAAAATTTGATTATGCTGGTTGCCTTGAATGCGGAACTTGTAAAATGGTATCTTGCATATATGCAAACCAAAAAAATGAAATAACAAGTACAATGGCAAGTGCAAATAACTGCGGAAAATTACTAAAACAATGGAAAGTTCCTAATGCAAGTTTTGGTGTAATATATAGATATGGATAAGTTTATAACTTATCCTTCTTCTTGAATAAATTCTGGAGTTGGTATATCTAAACTTTGTATAAGCTTATTTAATTCTTCATCCATATTACTTTCATAATAAGCCCAAGTTCCAACTCTTTTTACTTTTAACAAATTAGCTTCTTTTAATATTTTTAAATGCCTTGAGATTCTTGATTGACTCATATCAAACGACCTGCACATATCACAAACACATAAAGGTCCATTTTTGATTAAAAAAGCAGTAAGTGCTATTCTAGTCTCATCGTTAAGTGCTGAAATTCTTTTTAATAATTCTGTCATTTATTCTCCATATATATTTAATTAAATATATCATTATATATAATTTTTACTTTCAAATTGATTAAACTTATCTTATTATTAAAATTTTTATAATTATTGTATAAAATAGGAAACTTAATTCCTATTTTAAATTCCTAGACTATTTTATTATCTTGTAATAGTTTTTTAAATTCTTCTTTTAAAAATGGTTCTATTTCTTTATATGTTAAACGAACTTTTATATATCCACTAGCGTATGAAAATAATTCATAAGGACTATATGAAAATACTATTCCTAAATTATCAAAATAAAAATTATTTAATTCTAAAGAACTAAAAAATTTATTATCTTTTTCTGGATGTTTAGTTATATTTTGAAAATCTCTTATTTTTTTAGATATTTTTTCTTTTAACCTATCTGTATCTTTAAAAGCTTCGTTTGATGAAATAATTTTACCTGCTTTATCTAAAATTGCATATTTTTTAAAATGTAAAGGATGGGCACCTTTATTATCTTCTACTAAACTAAAACTTATACTCGTTAAATCATTCTTAGCAAATATTACATCTTCTAATATTTCTAAAGTTCCAAAATGAGTTAAGCTTTGAGCAAAAAATTCATTTAAATTAAGCTCTTCTTTATTATTTCCAGATAAATATCTAATCTTAAAATTACCATCGCTTGTACTGATACTAATACTATCATATTTAACCCCAATTGATTTTGAAGCCTCATAATCTATATTATTTGTTATCGTATCGTTACACGCAAAACATACATTATCTTGAATTATACTCATACCACTAACAAACTCAACTTTATCTTTATGGTCGTTAATTGTAAAATATGCGGTTTTATCTTTATCTATCATTAAAAACCCAGCAGAATTTAAACTAAGTGCCAAAATACTTGAAATTAATACTTTTTTCATTTTATACTCCTTAAATAAAAATAGTATTTTATCCTAAGTTAATAACACTTAAAAATTTTAATTAATTTTGTTTCACGTGGAACATATTTTATAATAATCTAAATTTGTTCTAACCCGTTTTCACAATAACTTTTATCATTTAATAAAGTATTTAAATAAATTTTATGGTTCTGTTCTAAATTTCTTTCATTTTCTTTATGATATATATGATATGCTATTGCTTGATGTTTTAGTCTTTTTAATTTATAGCCCTTATTTAAGAACCTTATTACAAATTCACTATCTTCTCTTCCCCAGCCTTCAAAATCATTATTAAATCCATTAATTGAAATAGCATCTTCTTTGTAAAAACCCATATTGCAACCACGAATACCTTTTATGTATATTTTTTTATCATTCGGTGTTTTTTGTGCTATTGATTTTAATTTTTTACAAATACTTTTATCAATTTTTGAGAAGTACTTAATTATTTTTGATAGAACATTAATTTTGTTTGCTTTAAATGTTCTTATATTTAATTCTATATTATCTTCTCTAATATCTTTTGAAATATTTTCCTTTAAACAAATTCTACTACCTTGTAAAAATACCCCTTTTTCAGCATTATTTTTATAATTTTTTATAAAATCATTATCTACAAGCATATCTGAATCAATAATAACCAAAAAATCTCCACTTGATATTTTTATAGCATTATTACGAGATCTTGCTAATCTAAATCCTAAATCTTCTTGATACGCATGTTTTAATATAACAGGATATTTACTAAACTTTTCAATTATATCCCAGTTATCTCCACCATCATCAGCTATAATTATTTCATCTGGTAATGTAGTCATTTTAAAGACATATTCAAGGCATCTTGTTAGTGCTACTTTATCGTTGTAAGTTGTGATTATTAAAGAACAAGTTGGAATTTTTGCATCTTTTAATTTTGCATATTTAAAAAAAGAACCTAAAGCATTGCATAAACTTATTATAAATCCATTAAAACCATCTTTTATTCCTAATTTTAAAAAATAGAATTTAAAAAATGTAAAAAATCCGTGGCTTATAGCTTTAAAAGTGCTAGTTTTTTTATTTTTATTATTTTGTGCATAAATTTCTGTATATCTTTGTAATTTTGTTATTAAATCATAAATTGAATTGAAAGCAAAATGGTGAAGATGGATATTGGTTTTTATTAATTGTGAATTATTTTTAATGATAATATTTTCATGAACATTAGCGTCATCATAATTAGTATGAGTTTTATTAAAAATCCTAACTATATAATCAGGATAAAACCCACAAGTTTTTATCCATTCATTTTTATAATAATTTTTTCTATTTATTGCATAGATTTTTGTAATATCGCTAAAATCAAGATTTTTTAAAAGCTCTAAACTATTAAAATCTATTACTTCATCAGCATCAATACAAAAGACCCAGTCATTACTAGCTAAATTTACAGCAAATTGTTTTAATTTGCCAAATCCTATAAAAGGTGAGCTAAAAACTTTTACATTTTTAAATTCTTTTGCAATACTAACGCTGTTATCAGTGCTTTCATTATCTACTAACACAATTTCATCAAATTCTGCTAAAGCATTTAAACAACGCTTTAAATTTTTTTCTTCATTTTTAGCGATAATGCAAACACTTATTTTCATTGACAACCTTCGCATTCAATGCTTCTATCGACAGGTTTATTATCTAGATGTTCGCTTGCTGGACTTTCACTTCTTAGATAATAACAAGATTTAAGTCCTAGCGAGTGAGCTAATGTATAAATACTATTTAAATACCCGCCACTTGCTTTGTCAAGACTAACAAATATATTTAAGCTTTGTCCTTGGTCTATCCATTTTTGGCGAATTGCAGCAGCACGAACTAAATCTCTTTGGTCAAGCTCATAAGCTGTAACATAATATTGCCAGGTATCAAGACTTAGATTTGGTACAACATTAGGTATCATTCCACTTAAGTTTTGTTCAAACCATTTTCTTTTATATACAGGTTCAATTGTTTGAGTAGTTCCAACTAGAATTGATATACTAGAAGTTGGAGCTATTGCCATTAAATAGCCATTTCTCATACCTTGTTTGCTAACTTTTTTTCTTAAATCATTCCAATCACAATTTGATTGATTAAATAAATTATCTCCTAGTGTTAGCATTTTTGCATTATCGTTAGCGACATCAATAGGGAAAATTCCCTTACTCCAATTACTTCCTTCATATTCAGGATATACACCTTTTTCAACTGCTAAATCACTACTTGCACTTATAGCTTCATAAGATATATTTTCCATAATTTTATCAATTAATTCAAAGTGGTCGTTAGTCCCAAACATTATTCCTTTTTCTGCTAACATTTGTGCTTCACCCATAACACCTAAACCTATTGCACGAGATTTAAGGTTAGTGTTTTTTACTTTTGCGTGTGGATAAAAATTAAGTTCAATTACATTATCAAGCATTCTAATTGCTATTGGAACTACTCTTTTAATATCTTCTATACTATTAATTTTACTTAAATTTATACTAGCTAGATTACAAACTGCGGTTCTTCCTTCATCATATTCTTTTTCTACTATATAAACTTTTTTACCATTTAAAGTATCAAGGCTACTTAATTTTTTTGCAGTTTTTACTTGTGAATTATCAAGAGTTAAAATATCATTTTCTTCATAAATCTTTATACTACCATCTTCAAAAGTAGCTTTTATTTTATAATGATTTGGGTCTGTATTTTGAAAAATTTCTGTACATAAATTAGAACTTCTAATAAGACCTGAATGAGAATTTGGATTAGCTTTATTAGCATTATCTTTAAAGCATAAAAACGGCATTCCACTTTCAAAATAATTTGTTAAAATCTTTTTCCAAAGCTCTTTTGCATCCATTACTTCTTTTACTATATTTTCATCTTTTTCAAGTCTTTCATACTCTAATTCAAATTCTTTTCCGTATAAATCACAAAGTTGTGGAGTATCAAATGGGTCAAATAAAGTCCATTTTCCATTTTCAGCAATTCTTTTCATAAATAAATCATTTATCCATAAAGCAGGGAATAATTCGTGAGCTCTTCTTCTTTCTTCTCCGCTATTTTTTCTAAGGTCAATAAAATCACAAACATCCATATGCCAAGGCTCAATATAAACAGATATTGCACCTTTTCTTGTGCCTAATTGATCAACCGCTACGGCAATGTCATTTGTGATTTTTAAAAATGGAATAATTCCACCAGCTGCATTTTTATGTCCGTCTATACTACCACCCATAGCACGAACCTTACTCCAATCCCAGCCTATTCCACCGCCAAATTTAGATAATAAAGCCATTTCTTTATAAGAATCAAAAATACCTTCTATATTATCAGGGGTTGAGCCGATATAACACGAGCTTAATTGGTGTCTTGTTGTTCTTGCGTTACTTAAAGTTGGAGTTGCACACATAACTTCAAATTTGCTTATTAAATCATAGAATTTCTTAGCCCATTCTTGCCTATTTAATTCGTTTTGAGCTAAAAACATAGCTATTGCCATAAACATATGTTGTGGTAATTCAATAGGATTACCTTTGCTATCTTTAATTAAATATCTATCATAAAGGGTTTTAATACCTAAGTAAGTAAATTGTAAATCTCTTTCAGGTTTTATATAAGAATTTAAATCATCTAAGTCATATTTTTCTTTAAGACCTAAAAATAATCTTCCTGCTTTTTCTCCGCGCTCAAAATATTCTCTTAAATGCACATATTCTTTTTGTGGATTAACTTTGTGATATAAATCATATAAAAATAATCTCGCAGCTACAAAAGTCCAATTAGGTCTATCTATATCTATTTTATCAACTGCTGTTTTTATTAAAGTATTTTGTATTTCTTCAGAAGTTATCATATCTCTAAATTGTATTTTAGCATCAACTTCTAGCTCACTTTGGCTTACATTATCAAGCCCTTCAGTTGCTAAAGTTGTATATTTTTTAATCTTAGATATGTCTAATTCTTCTACTCTACCTGTTCTTTTTACTACCTTCATGATTGATTATTTTTCCTTTGTGAATTTTAAAAAAGAATGTATTATAATAAGTAGATATATAATAAAGGTTAAAAAGAGTGGGATATTTATATAAAAAATTTTTTACTACAGAAAATAAAAAAGCTTATCAATTAGTTATGCAAAATTTAAACTACGATTTAAAAAAAGCACAAAGATTTTGTGATAAAAATCGTGTTATTATTTTTAAAAATAATGTTAGTAAAAAGCTAGAAAATACTTTAAATATAGAAGAAATAAATTTAACTGATATTGAAATATGTAAAAAGAATTCTATTATTTGTGGAGAATATTATTTACTAATTTATGAATGCGTTAGTAATAATTTAAAACCAATTTTTGAAAATGAATATTTTGCAATTTTTAATAAACCAAGCGGAGTTTTATCACATCCTAATGGAAGAAATTGTGAATATTCTTTAAATGATGAAATTTGGCAAAAATATGGAGAAAATGCAAGTGTAGCTCATAGACTTGACGCTGCTACAAGTGGTCTTATAATGGTAGCTAAAACAAAAACTGCCAATAAAGAATTAAAAGAACTTTTTGCAAAACAAAAAATACACAAAGAATATTTAGCATTAGTATGTGGTAATATTAAAAATGATTTTTGTGTTAGTGCAAGACTTAAAAATGATGATGATTTAAAAAATAAAATGCAAGTTTGTGTAGATGGCAAGATTTCGCAATCTGAATTTATAGTTATCAAAAATTATCCTAAATATACACTTTTAAAAGCAATTCCACTAACAGGAAGACAACATCAATTAAGAGTGCATTTGCATTATGTAGGAAATAAAATTGCAGGGGATAATTTGTATGGACTTACTAACAAACAAGCAAGAGATATTTTAGATAAGAAAATATCAAATATAAAAGAACTTTGTGGTGCAAGTAGGCTTTGTCTTCATTCTGCAAGATTAAAATTTACTTATAAAAATCAAGATTATGATTTTTTTAATTATGATATAGAAAATGAATTTTTAGGAGCAATTAAATGAATGGATTAGATATATTTCAATATTTATTTATGGGTGTGGTTTGCATTGGTGGAATTATTGGAATGATTTTTATCATAATCAATGAAAAGAAAAAATAATGTTTCACGTGAAACTTTTTATCATTAGATTATTTTAATGTTTCACGTGAAACAAAAAACTTATAATAAAATTAAAATTATTTACATACAAAATAAATTCATTAAACAAAAATTTTATTCTAAAACTTTGTTATAAATATAAATATAAAATATTTTATAAATTTTATTGAAGGAGAAAATATGAAAAAGATATTAATTTCTTTATTTTGTATAGGTGCATTAAATGCTAGTTCAATCAGTGAAATTGAAAAATTAAAACAAGAAAATGAAATTCTAAAACAAAGAATTGATGCTTTAGAAAATAAATTCTATGACCCGTTTGATGATTTTTTTAAAAGTTTTGATGCAATCAATAAACAACATATAAAAGCTTTAAATGAAATCAAAAAATCAATGGAAGATGATTTTAAAAACTACAAATCAAATTCTAATTACTCAAGTTATTTTCAAATCAACAATATCATATCTTATATGAAACAAACTTCACAAAATATAGATAATAAAACCAATTCAAAAATAGAAATAAAAACATATAACGAAAACACAAAAAAGGAATATTTATTAAAAGATATTATAAAAGATTTTGATACTTTTAAGGTATATTTTAATTCAAAAAATCTTGATAAAAATATAGAATTAGACAAATTCTATATTAGCAGTAATGGTTTTGTATTCTTATCAAAGGATTTTAAAAATCAAATTATTATTAATTTTGAAGATATGAAAATTTATTTAAAAGATGAATTTTTAAAAGAACTTTCTTTATAAATTCACAAACCCTATTTTATAAATAGGGTTAAACTTTAAAAATATATTAAAATATAAATTTAATTACCGATATATTAGTATAATCAGTAACTAAATATAAAGGTAAATTATGAAGCAATCACTTCTATTAGAATTAATCTATCCACTTCCTGCGGCAACACTTGGTTTTGAACTTTTAGTATTTTTAGGTTCAATATATTTTAAAAAACTAAATATCACTTTTATAACATTGTTATTTTTAGCTAGTAGGATATTATTTATTTTTATGGATTTTCAACAAGCCCACGCATATATTTCACTATTTTCACCGATTGTATTTGCAATATTATTAACGCTTAAAAAAGATTATCTTTCTACAAAAAGATTAATTCCTGCTTATTTGGTAGTATTGTTTTATATCTTAATTGGTATATTTATTAAAGATTATCAATTCATATCGTATTTACATAATTTAAACTTTATAAATCTTACTTATGCTTATTCAGATTTTTCTTTTTGCTTATTCTTGGTTTTAATGATTTATGTTGTAATTCTTAGAAAAATTAAAAATTTTGAATGTTTCTTGCAAGGTGCATATATTGCAGCCTATTTTCAATTTATATTCTACAATAGCCTTCAATTTTATAATTTAAGTTATTTTGAATTAGGCTCATTTATATTCTTAGCTGCTATTGGTTATCAAGGATATAAACTAGCGTTTTATGATTCACTAACTAATGTTTATAACAGAAGAGCTTATGATACTACTGAAGTAAAAAATAAAGATGTAATTGCTGTAGTTGATATAGATTTTTTTAAAAAGATTAATGATACTTACGGGCATGATGTAGGAGATATTATTTTAAGAAGTCTTGCAAGTATTTTGAAACAATATTCAAAAGCTTATCGTTATGGTGGAGAAGAATTTGTTTTGATTTTTAAAGAATATGATTTTTATAAGTGTGTTAGCTTACTTGAAAACCTTAGAAACGAAGTGCAAAATCATACTTTTAAGGCTAAAAATCACGAAATAAAACTAACTATTAGTATAGGTGTTAGTTTGGTTACAAACTCTAAATTTGGAGCGTTTGAAACTGCTGATAATAGACTTTATAAAGCTAAACAAACAGGAAGAAATAAAACTATATTTGAATAACCAAAGTCATATTAAATTCTTTAATAAATTTATTATTTATACTAAGTTTGTGAGTATATTTATTTTTATAAAATTACTTAAAAGATAGTAATATTTGAAAACCTTATTTTAAATCCTATAAATTAGAATTTAAAATAAGAAAATTCAATGTTTAAAACTCAAATCTAATACTTGCATTAATATTATAATCAATATTTAAATTCCCACTAAAAGTCTTTTCAGCTTCTATATTTAATCCTAATTTTTTACTAATATTTTTATTAAGTCCTATACTTGCAAAACCTCTTTTATCTTTCTTCGCTCCACTAAAAGCAAAAGAACTAATCCCATCACTAACTAAAAAATCAGGATTATTAGTTAAATCAAATATTCCACCAATTCCAGCTCTTAATGTTGTATTATTAATATCTACTCCAGTATAAACTGCTGCTTTTGATACCATTAAAACTTTTGAAGAAGATGTAATATTGACATTTGATACTTGAGATAAATTGCCAAATTGAATTACTTTTTCACCTTTAATATCAGTCTTTGGGATATAATTTGCAATCAATTCTACGCTAGGCTCTAAATAAAATTCATCACCAAATCTATAACCTAATTCAGCACTTGCTATTATACCTGTTCCTTTACTAGTAGAATTGCCTAAAAATGTATCGTTTTTAAACTCGCTTTTATAATGATTTGTTTTAAGAGTAGCATCTAAGAAAAATCCATTATTATAAACATTACTAACATACACTCCAAAACCATAATTATTAATTTTTGAATTAGTAGTATTATCAGTAGTTGTTTTACCGATATTTAGCATAATTCCTGCATAAGTATCAAAATCATTATTATTTATAATTTTGTCAGCACCTAATTGTATTTCATTGGCTTTTATAGAAGTATTTTTGATACTACCTTTATTTATATATCCACGAATCCAAATTCCTGCATTGTTATTAGCAAAACTTCTTAATTCTCCTAAACGCTTATTAAGGTTATTGTATTCAAACACTTGAGAAAAATAAAATTGCGAAGTCATTAATTTAGCTGATTCTAAAGCTTTTTCATTTTTACCTGTTACCATTAATTTGATAGCTTCTTTTTGTTCTTCTAATGCTATTTCAAATTTTTCTTCATCAGTCTTAAGCTCACTTGGTTTAATAGGATTTGCAGGTTTTAAATCTATCCAAGGAATGCTTGGTTTGATTTCAGGTTTTGCTTCTTCGTTAGGATTAGGTTTAATATTTTCATTAGGATTTATAGGAGTTTCTGGTGTAACTTCTGGCTTAATATCAGGTTTTATTTCTGGCTCACTTGGTTTAGTATCTTCAATATTTGGTGGGGTTGTTGGCTTAATAGGATTTGCAGGTTTTAAATCTATCCAAGGAATGCTTTTATTATCAAAATCTTTTATCATTGTGCCTTTATTTTCTAGGCTTTTATCCGTATTTTGATTAATTAACTCTTTTGCTTCGTTACTTGCTAATAAATTATCATTAAAATCTACTAAATCTTTTATTTTATCACTATTAGCCACTATTTCATTTATTTTATTTATATCTAATTTAGAATTATTTTTATAAGTTAAATCATTAAAACTTTGCTTATTATCCTTAGCTAAAACATATACTTGATAATCTCCTACCTTTTCACTCTTTAAATAAGAATTAGCTAAAGCATATTCGCTAATTCCTGAATAGAATTTAAGATTTGTAGCAAAATCATTATTAGCACCCTTTAAAATAGCTAAAGGTAAATTAACACTTAAATTATTTGCTACTAAATTCCCTTTAGTATCTTTGCTAACTACTCCAATAATTCCAAAATTATTATTAGCCCCACTTGTGCTAATTTTAGAAATTATTGCTCCATTATAAGTAGTATTTGTGCCACCTAAGAAGAATGTAGAATTATTTGCAATTAGTTCATTTGTGCTAAATGTTCCTAAACTTGTAGAATTATTTAAGCTTATTTTATTTGCTGATATTTTATTTCCTGCTAAATCTTTAAAACTACCTACTAAAGAACTCCTAGTTAAATCAATATTAATAGAATTATTACTTTTAATATCAAAATTAAGAGCTGAATTTGTAGCCTTTAAAACACCCCCCCCCCATTAATTCTAAATATCCTTTAGTATTTATATCTTTACCTACTTTTGTATTAGTTAAATTAAAATTTTTAGCACTATATTTAGCATCACTTATAGATGGTAATTTAAATCCTTCTAAAGTGCTTTTATTTAAAATTATTTCATCAGCACTAAAACCACCTTTAAAAATTGAATTAGTATCATCAATTTTGCTTACATATTCACTTTTTACAATTTTATTAAATACTGAATTAGAGCTTTTTATTTCTCCTGAATAATTATTTAAAGCCCCATCTAAATAAACATTATCTAAGGTTATTTTAGAATTTATAGTAGGTTTTAGAGTTTTTATAAGTCTAATATCATCAGAATTTACAATATCGCCTTTAATATAACTATTTGTAATTATAAATGTTCCAGTAGAAGTTGAACTTTTATTTAAATCAAGACCACCACCAATATAAGCTTTGTCAATATTTGCATTTTTTCCGAGATTTGTTTTAGTGCTTGAATTGATAATAGTATCAAAAGTATTATTTGTAGCATTCATAGTATTGCTTGATTTTGCAATGAAATTTGAATTATTTTTATAAATACCCTTAATAGTAAAATCCCCATCAGTATTTATATACCCTGTTATACTAGAGCCTTTATTATTTTTAGTATCATCTATTACAATAGTGCTTGATTGATTAGCCATAATAGCTGTTGATTTTATATCATTATCTCCTGCTTTTATGATTGAACCACTTATATTTAAATAGGTTTTATCAGTTCCAAAACTACGAGCATTAATAGCTTGATAACTTCTACCACGCTGATAACCTCCTTCTACTAAAGAATTATTTAAATTTAATGTCCCCTTATCTATTAAAATAGCAGAAGCAAATTGAAAATCTGTTCTATCAGCATTACCAGCATAAACACTAGAATTAATTAGAGTAACTATTCCATTATTTTTTATTTTAATAGCTTCTATATTATTACTAAATACACTATTGCCTTGAGAAATAAAAATAGAACCATTATCTGTAAAATTACCGCCAGATACTAATATTAAATAATCTTTATTATCAATTTGTGTATTTTTATAATCAAATATTAGATTTTTATTTTCTATACTATTTGTAGTTAATGTGCCATTAATTACAAAAGTTGAATAAATACTATCATCTATTTTATTGGCTTTAATACTAGATATTCCTGTTTGTTTTATGTCTATATTTTTTGTTAAGTCACCAACAATATTTGTAGCATCATATGAATATAAAATAGTTGTAAGAACTATACTTAATTTAAAAATATTTTTCATTAAAAAACCTTTATTTTTTACATAAATTTGTATTACATGAATTAATATTAAATAAAATTTAGTTATTTTAAAATATTAAATATAAATATTAGAAATATTTAGCTGAATTGTAGGGCTAGGTTTGAAATAATTTTTTTGCAAACTATAATGAATATTGACACATTCATTTTCAAATGGGATAAAATCACAATTAAAACAAATCGCTTCAAAAGTTAAATTATTTTGAGTAAAAGTGCATTTTAAGTGCTTTTCGTTTAATAAAACTAGATTTTTAATAATTACGCCTTTACTTATAAAAAATGGCTTTTCATTACCTTGTCCAAAGGGCTCAAAATCACTTAAAATATCTAATAATTCCATATCAATTTCGCTAAATTCTAACTCGCCTAAAGTATTAGTAGTATCACAAAAATCAATATCATTATAATTAAGTTCTAAATTATTTAGCCTTGTTTTAAATTCTTTTAAATGTTCAACCTTTAAAGCAAGTCCAGCAGCTCCTTTATGTCCGCCGTAATTAGTCAAAATATCGCTCACATTTGATAAAAGCTCTAAAATATCAAGCTCTGCTACGCTTCTAGCACTTCCTTTTGCTAAGTCATCTTCAATATTAAAAACAAAACTAGGTTTATTAAATTGTTTAGCTAAACGACCTGCAACTATGCCTAAAATACCCTTATGCCAATTCTTAGAATAAGCTATGATTACTTTATCATTTTCGTTTGCAAATTCTATGCTTTCTAAAAAACTTTGCTTTTCTTGTTCTTTTCTATCTTGGTTTAATTTTTCTATTATTTCTAATAAATTCTTAGCTTCATTAAGGCTTTTTGCTCTTAAAAATTTATAAGAAATACTAGCATCATCCATTCTTCCACTAGCATTTAATAATGGTGCTATTAAAAACGGAATACTCTCATAATCAAAGAATTTCTTTTTATATTTTTCTTTTAAAACTACAAAAGCAGGACGATTTAATTTATTTAACTCTTTTAAGCCATAGCGAACTAATATATGATTTAAATCATTTAAATTCATCATATCAGCAACAATTGCAATACACAATAAATCTAAAAAACTAGCCATATTGTATTCTATATCTAATTCTTTTTTAATAGCCCCACATAGCCACCAAGCTACTTGCGCCCCGCAAATCTCACAATTAATATGCTTAGAAAACTCACAATCATCTCTTTTTGGATTAATTACAGCATAAGCATTTGGTAAAGTATCTCCTGGGGTGTGATGATCGCTTATTATTAAATCTATACCTAATTCTTTACATTTATTTGCAGCTTCATAAGCTACTATTCCATTATCAACCGTGATTATTAAACTAGCGTCTAAATTACTCACTATATCTTCGCTAATTCCGTATCCATCGCTAAAACGATTTGGAATTTTAACAATTATTTCTACACCTAAATTAGCAAAAAATTCACTCATAATAGTAGAAGATACTATGCCATCTACATCATAATCTCCTACTACTGCTATTTTTTCTTTATTTTTTATTGCCTTAGCTATTCTAATTGCTGCTTTATTCATATCCTTAAAGGTATGAGGTTTTGGAATAGTGCTAAGGCTTTTATGAAAATCGTTTTTAAATCTATCTTCTAAAACCTGCTTAATTTTAGTTTTATTTAGTGCAAGCATTGTCTAATAAAGCCTAAGATGACAGGATTTGCTTTAGTTAGCCTTGAAGTAAATTCAGGATGATATTGAACGGCTACGAAGAAATCATTATTTGTATTTTCAATAGCTTCAATAAGTCCATTTGATTCCCCACTAATAATAAGTCCATTTTGCTCGTATAAATCACGATATTTTGAGTTAGCTTCATAGCGATGGCGATGTCTTTCATAAGCTACTTTAGAATTATATAACTTACTTAAAAGTGTGCCTTCTTTTATATTGCAAACATATTCGCCAAGTCTTAAAGTCCCACCTAATGGAGTTTTTATTGTTCTGATTTCTTTTGAACCTGATTGATTAATAAATTCATCAATTAAATAAACAATAGGATTTTTAGTATTCTCATCAAATTCAGTTGAGTTAGCATCATCAAGTTTTATAACATTTCTAGCAAATTCAATTAAACTAAGCTGCATTCCAAGACAAATTCCTAAAAATGGAATATTATTTTCACGAGCGTATTTAATAGCCTTGATTTTACCTTCAACACCACGCTGTCCAAATCCACCAGCTACAAGTATTCCATCATTTCCAGCTAAATCATTTTCATCTTTTAATTCTTCGCTATCTATCCAATTAATTTCTACTTTTGTATCAAGATTTGCACCTGCGTGAATTAGTGCTTCTGTTAAAGATTTATAACTTTCTTTTAAATCTATATATTTTCCTACGAAAGCAATTTTAACTTTTTTGCTTGGATTAATTATTTTTTCTGTTAATGCTTCATACTCTTTTAAATTAGGAGTTTTTAGCTTTAGATTTAAATGTTTTGCAATAGGTAAAAGTATATTTTGCTCTAAAAATTTAAGTGGAATTTGATATATGCTTTTTGCATCAATACTTTCTATTACACAATCAATTTCTACACCACAACTCTTTGCAATTTTTTCTTTTATTTCATCGCCTAGTGGAATTTCACTACGAGCTATTATCATATCAGGACTAATACCTATTCTTCTTAATTCTCCAACTGAATGTTGGGTTGGTTTAGTTTTTAATTCTCCTGCTACTTTTATAAAAGGAACAAGAGTTAAATGTGCATAAAATACATTATTTTTTCCGTATTTAAGTCCTAAAGAACGAATTGCTTCAAGAAATGGTAAGCCTTCAATATCTCCAACCGTTCCACCAATTTCTACTACTAAAACATCTTGATTTAAAGCCGCTGCTTCCATTCTACTAGCAATTTCGCCTACAATGTGTGGAATTACTTGAATAGTTTTACCTAGATATTCTCCACGGCGTTCTTTTTCAATTACGCTTTGATATACTTTTCCTGTAGTAAAGTTATTAAGATGAGTTAAATCTTCATCTAAAAATCTTTCATAATGTCCTAAATCAAGGTCAGTTTCTGCACCATCTTTTGTAACAAAAACTTCTCCATGCTCAAGTGGGCTCATAGTTCCTGGGTCAATATTTATATAAGGGTCAGCCTTTAAAATACTTACCTTTAATCCACTTTGTTTTAATAAACTTGCAATACTAGCTGCTGCAATTCCTTTACCAAGTGAGCTTAAAACTCCACCTGTTACAAATATAAATTTAGCCATACTTTTTCCTATCAGTTTTTTTTATTGTATATAATTTTAATAACCAATCAAATAACTTCGTTTTTTAAAAATTCTAAAACCCTAATTTGTGCGAAATCTTCAATTTCTTCTTCGCCTTCTTTAATTGATTTTTTCAATACTAATCTATCAAGTTGAACGAAATTAATTTTTCGCTTTAGTTTTGGATTTTGTTTAGTTAATTTTTTAATTCCTTTAAGTATATTATCAACTCCCATTGTATCTTGTTTAATATATTTTATATATTGATAAATGGTCGCTAAAAATATTCTTCTTTTGATTTCTTTTTTATAGATTTCTTTTGAGAGTTGTTCTATTTTTCGCTTTAAATCTTGTCTTTCATCTTTAACAACTCCTGCAATACAAGAAATTAATTTAGCTCTTAAATCAAAAGAATTATTAACTCCTATAAAAGTAATTCTTAAATTCGCTAAAAAAATATAAATTAAATCTAATTTCATTTACCCTCTATTAAGTCATTTTATCTTAAAATGCGTTTTCTCAAGTCAAGCCTTGTGCAATGTTTGTAAAAAGCAGAGCTTCAGGATGGGAACATAGCAGAGCACTTTTTATGAGTGTGTGCCGCAAGTCTCTTGGCTTGGGTTTGTAAAAAACTCTTCAAATTCTTTTAACATTTCATAAAAATTTACTTCACCAATTTTAGGATTTTCTTTAAAATCATTTAAAATCTTTGAATAACCATTTTTTAAATCCTTAGATTTAACGCCGTAATAATTAGAAATGATTGCTTCTAAAAAAGCTCCAGTTTTATCACAAGCTTTAAGCATTTTTCCATCAATTGTATTAAAACAATCTTCATTATAATCGTTAGGATTTTGAATAATTTTTACATTTTCTTTATTTATTCTATTTTTAAATTCATCTTTTTTAATCTTACCATCTTCATTATAAATTCCTAAAAGATAAGCAAATTCAACTCTTATATTATTAGGCACAAAAGGTAAAATCTTTTCATCAATTAATTTAAGCTCATAATCACTTATTATTTCACTAAGCCCATCAATTCCGTATTTAACAGGTGTAATAATATCTCTTGTAAGACTTTCTGGTAAATCGTGAAAAATCGCACAAAAGAAGTTGCTAATAAATCTAGTATCACAAGCTTTTATTTTAAGACAATAAAAATAGCTTAAAACAGCTACTACTAACATATGTCCTAAAACACTTGTTTCAGGAATTCTAGGAGTTTGAGCCCAACGCTTTTGAAATCTTAAACGACCACTTAAATCAATTACCTTAGCTAATTTTTGATTTAATGATATTTTTTGAACTGCTAAAATTTCTAAATAATCTTCTAATTCTTCATCTAACTTAGCTTTGATTTCTTCATAATTACTAACATTTGGATATATGAATGAAAACTCATATCTAGTTGATAAATACCCTGCTGCTTTTAAAATAAATTTTTCTTTTTCGTGAGTTTTATCATTATAATAATCATTAAAAATTTTTAAAAAATCATCGTTTTTATTGATTAAACTAAATTGTTTTTGTATCCATTCATCTAATTCTTTTTGTTTTGTTTTTTTGATTTCATTTAATACATCAGGGCGAATATCAGTAACTATTACACGAGAAATAAACTCAACAACAATAGCATCAAGTAAAAATCTCATATCAATGTCTTTTTCACTTTTTGCTAAAAAATAAGCAATAATAGCCTTATGAGCTTGTTTATCAAGTTCAACTAAATTACAAATTCTAGGAAAATCATTCCATCTTGAAATTGAAGCAGCCTTAAAAATATGTAAAACAAGCTCTGGGCTAATCATTATTTATCCTTTTTATCTTTTTTCTTTTCTTTTTTAATTTCCGTATCAGAGCAGCACTCAATCACCGTATGAACATTACCACGAGGATTAAAATCTCCAACTAATTTAATATATTTTGGTTTTAAACGCTTTTTAAGAGTATTATAAATCTTATTTATACTATCTTCGTGGCTTATGTTTTTGTTATAAAATGAATTAACATAAAGTTTAATTGCTTTAAGTTCAACTACCCATTTATTAGGTATATATTCTAAATATAATGTTGCAAAATCAGGATAACCACTTCTTGGGCAAAGACAAGCAAATTCAGGTAGAGTTATTTTAATAATATAATCATTTTTTTGCTTATTTTCCCAACGCTCTAATTTTTTACCTTTAATTTTTTTTATTTCTTTTTGTCCGTATTTTAATTTTTCTTTCATTTCATCTCCTTAAGATTTTTGTCCTTATAAAATAAAAAGCCTTGATAATAATCAAATTTAATATCTTTTGTTAAATCAAGTAGATTTTTATTATCAATAAATCTCATAATAGTTTTGATATTTAGGCTTTTACATAAATTAAATAAATTTTCATAAATTATAAAATATTTTTCATTTTTTACATTTTTATTAAACTCAATATCAAAAATACCAAATTCAAATTCTAATCGTTTTAAATATTCTAAAGAACTAGGCGAACCTATACGATTTAGGGCAAAATTGATATTAATTTCTTTATATTCTTTTATTATTTCTTCAAATCTTGGCATATCATAATAAACATCATTTTCAAAAAATTCAAAAATAATTTTCCCATTTGTATTAGGGTGCTTAATAAAATATTCTCCCAAATAAAATAAGAAATTTAAATTCCTTAAAAAATCAGGAGATATTTTAATAATAATCCTATTATCAAAATGATATTCTTTCGCTAAAAGTTCTAAAAGATTTTTATAATAATTAAATTCTAAATTATTTTTAATAATTATTTCATCTAATTTAGCTTGAGATATTTTCTCTGGATAATCTGAATTAATCCTATAATTTAAATAATATATTTCTTCTTCGCCTTCTAACCTTTGGATTTTTAAGAAAAAATCACTCTTATTTATAGAGCTTATAATACTATTAGTAATGATATTTTCAGTGGCTACATCTACATCATCTTTTAATCTATTTTGTGCTTCTAAATAAAGTTTATTAAAATTAATACTTGATTTTATAATAGAATAATCACATTTAAAATCAACTCCATCTATTCTTTCTCTTTTAATTTCTAAAAATATTTTTTTAATTTCGTGTTGCAAGGTTTTATGTTTTGAACTACTTAAAATCATAAAATCAGCAGTAGTAATTCTGCCTATTATTAAATTTTCATCCCACGCATAGAATTTATCAATTAATTTTTTTAATAATCTATCACTTTTGTTAAATCCTAGCATTAATTTAATTTCGTTTATATTAGAAATTGTAAAAAACACTATAAAATCATCATTATTTAGGTATTTTGTAAATTCACTTTGCAATAAAGTCCCAGTTTTTTCATCAATTACATTATGCTTTACTGATTTATAAATTACAAAAACAAAATAATAAAAATACAAAAATATAAAACATAAAATTACTAATATATCTAATGGTTTAAAAACAATTTCATCAAATCCTTGTAAATATACAAAGGCAAAAACTAATAATAATAAAGGCATAATGAGCTTAATAGCTGCATCTTGCCTATTTTTTCTTTCAATTTTTTTACTAATTGTCATATATCTAAGTGTTTTACATCTTTAGCGTGTGCTTGAATATATTCACGGCGAGGCTCAACTTCATCTCCCATAAATAAATTAAACACTCCACTAGCCCTATCAAAATCATCAACACTAATTTGAATTAAACGGCGATTTTCAGGGTCCATTGTAGTTTCCCATAATTGTTCTGGGTTCATCTCACCAAGACCTTTATAACGCTGAATATAAGTTCCTTTTTTAGCATTTTTTTCAACTTCATCAAGAACTTCTAAGAAATCTTTATCATTAAAAATATTTCTTTCTTCAATTTTTTTATAAATATAAGAAGCTTCTTCAAAATATGGACTATAAAATAAATCATTATTTACAACTATTTCTTCTAAACCATTTTGAGTTTGAACATAGATTTTAATCTCATCTTCACTAAGATAATGATTTAATATATTAAATCCTTTTGCTTCTAAAAATTCTTTTGATACTTTAAAAATCTCTTGCATATTAAGAGCTAAAATATCAGGATTTTCAACATAATGTCTAATTAATTCAATCACATTAAAGCGTTTTTTAAGCTCATTTAAAATACTTCTATAAGCTGCTACAACTTTTAAGAAATCTTTTAAATCATTTGTCCCAATTCCACTAAATTCTAAATTCTCAACTCCAGTTTCAATCAAATAATCATTTAAAGCTTTTTCATCTTTTAAATATATTTCTTTTCTTTGACCTTTTTTATAGCGATATAATGGTGGTTGAGCTAAATATACATGTCCATTTCTAATTAATTCTTGCATAAATCTAAAGAAAAATGTAAGAATTAGAGTTTGAATATGAGAACCATCAACATCAGCATCTGTCATAATGATAATTTTATGGTATCTTAATTTTTCTATATCAAAATCATCGCCTATTCCACAACCAAATGCCGTAATCATATTTTTAATTTCATCAGATTTTAAGATTTTATCAAGGTGTGATTTTTCAACATTTAAGATTTTTCCTTTTAAAGGTAAAATCGCTTGAAATTCCCTATTTCTTCCTTGTTTAGCAGAACCACCCGCACTATCGCCCTCTACTAAATATATTTCTCTAATTTCAGGGTCTTTTGAAGAACAATCAGCTAATTTTCCAGGTAAAGTCCCTACACTTATGCTTTCTTTTTTACGAGTTAATTCTCTTGCTTTTTTTGCTGCTTCACGACCTCTTGCAGCCATTAAAGCTTTATTCATAATAGCACGAGCATCATTTGGATTTTCTTCAAAGAATTTAGTTAAAGCATCGTTTGTAATTTTATTTACTATACCACGAACATAAGAACTACCTAATTTACCTTTAGTTTGTCCTTCAAATTGTGGTTCAGGAACTTTTACACTAACTATTGCAATAAGCCCTTCTTTAGTATCTTCTCCTGTTATTTTTATATCTTTTTCTCTAGCAGCTGCATTTGCTTCAATATAACTTGTAATTACCTTTGTAAGCCCCATTCTAAAGCCTGCTTCGTGAGTTCCACCATCTGCAGTTTTAATGTTATTTACGAATGAAAATAAAGTCTCACTATAAGTATCATTATACATTAGTGCAATATCTACTACTACATCTTCTGCTTCATCATTAAATGCAATTACATTTGTAACAGCTTCTTTTTTATTTAAATCAGTTACAAATTGAGAAATACCACCATCATAATGATAAGTTTCGCTTTTACCATTTCTTTGGTCTTTAAAATTAATAGTAATTTGTGGATTTAGATATGCTAATTCACGAAATCTCTTAGCTAAAGTATCATAATCAAATTCAACTACTTCAAATATCTCAGGATCAGGGAAAAACTCTATGCTAGTTCCTGTACGATTAGTTGTTTTAATTATTTCTAGCTCACTTGTTGGAATACCTTTAGAAAATTCTTGTCTATGAGTATTTCCATCTCTTTTAACAGTTGCAATTAATTTAGATGAAAGTGCATTTACAACCGATACACCAACGCCGTGCAAACCACCACTAACCTTATAAGTATCTTTATCAAATTTTCCACCAGCGTGAAGAACGGTTAAAACAACGGTTAGAGTTGAGATATTTTCAGTTGGGTGAATTCCAACAGGAATTCCACGACCATTATCAGTAACTATACAAGAACCTTCTTTGGTAATTTCAATATCAATAGTATTACAAAAGCCAGCCATAGCTTCATCAATAGAGTTATCAACTACTTCATAAACCATATGATGAAGACCATTAAAGTTAGTATCGCCAATATACATTCCAGGGCGTTTTCTAACTGCTTCTAGTCCTTTTAATACTTTAATTTTACTTTCTGCATAATTTTCTTGCATTATTTATCCTTAGTTTTTATTTGCTGATATTAGTGATAAGAAATTTTTACTTTCTAACACAACAGGAGCTGCTGATGAATAGAATTTAAATGTGAAATATTCATTTTCATTTAAATGTAAAAAATCCATCATATGTTTGTTTGTAAGATTTATTTCAAATTTATCTTCTATAGTAATATTTGTTTCTAGCTCACTTGTAGCATTTGTTTCGTTAAAATCATCACTTAAAGCATTATTTTTAAATGTGATTTTACCGGTTTCAAATTCTATTTGACATTTTGTGCAAACTGCACTTAGTTTTTTTATTTCATTTAAAAAGTCTTCGTTTTTAATGATAATTTCATTTGTAGGTAATTTATGTGGCATTACTTCAACATATCTTAAAAAATCAATAGTTGCTAATTTTGTAAAGAATTTAAAATTATCATTTTCAATGATTAAATAATTATTTGTTTTATAAACCCTTACTTCTTCATTTAATAATTTTTGTAGTTCTTGAGCTGATTTTTTTGTAATTATTAATCTTTGTTCATATTCATTTTGAGCTATGAATGAATATTTGTGAATTCTTTTAGAATCGCTTCCTACAAAAACAATGCTATCTTTTAAAATATCTATATAACAGCAATTAAATTGAAAAGAAATACCATTATTATCAACAGCAGGTAAAATCATTTTAAAGCCGATATTTAGTTCTTTTGCACTTATTAAAATAGGTGTTTTGCTATTTTCATCTTCTAAGAAAGAAAAATTATTTTCACTATTTATTGGCAATGAAAAATTAGTTTTATTTTGAGTAATTTTGATAGATTTTTCTAATTTTTTGATTTTAATATCGCTATTATCAAGGCTTTTTAAAATATCAATTAATTTTTTAGCATTGATAAAAATTTGCCCTTCATTTATGATATTACATTCTTGGATTTTATATTCAATTCCTATTTCACTATCACTTGCTCTTAAAATTAATTCATTGTTATAAGCTAATAATAAAATATTAGAATTTAAACTTGTATTATCTTTTTTCTCAACATAATTGCTAACTATTAAAGCTATATTTTCTAATCTCTTTTTGTCTATTTGTATTTCCATATTCTTCCTTTTTCGCTTTATTATATTTAATAATCTTTATTTTTTGAGTTTATTATTTTATTTTTTAAATGTTCTACTAGGCTTCTAAAATCATCATCAAGACATATCATTTCATTTATTTTTTTAATATGTTTTGAAATAGCACTATGGTCTTTCATTTGAAAATGAGTTGCTATTTGGCTTACTGAATTTGAAATTAATTCTTTAGTTAAAAATATAACTATTCTTTTAGCTTTTACTATTTCTTGTTTTTTGGAACTTGATTTTATTTCGCTTATTTTTACATTTAATTCTGAACTTACTATATCAAAAATATCTTCAATTTCAATATTTGATTGATTTTCTTTAATGTATTCTTTTATTTGATTTTTTAAATCATCTAAGGTTATTTTTTGTTTTCTTATACTTTGAAAAGCGTAAATATAATTTATAATTCCTTCTAAATCCCTTACATTTTCACCTATATAATTAGCAATAGTATTAATCATTTCATCATTTAATTCTATATCATATACAAGGCTTTTTTTCTTAATAATTGCTTTTTTGGTTTCTATATCAGGGACACTAATATTTGCAAGAACTCCTTTGTTAAATCTTGATTTTAATCTATCTTCAATTCCATTTAAATTTATAGGAGCTACATCTGAAGTCATTATTATTTGACCATTTCTTTCTACTATATCATTAAAGATATGAAAGAATTCTTCTTGTATTTTATCAGTAGTGCCTAAGAACTGAATATCATCAATTAATAATAAATCACAATCTTTATATTCACTATTAAAACTATCAAATTTATTTGCTAATATTGCATTTTGATAGTCTTTCATAAAACCTTTTGAAGTTTTATATATTACTTTTTTTCCAAGTTCTAAACATTCATGTCCACTAGCTTGTAATAAGTGAGTTTTTCCTAAACCTGTATTTGAATATATAAAAATTGGATTAAAGTCTTTTCCAAATTTATTTTCATCTGTTATTGCTTTACAAATTCTATAAGCAAACTCATTACTTTGTCCTACTATGAAATTATCAAAAGTAAGGCTTTGATTTAATATTGAAATTTGTTTTTTAGCTACTATTGGTTGAGTTTCTTGTGGTTTGTTTATTTTTTCATTATTTACTTGAATTGTAATTTTATATTTTTTACTATTTGTTTTTTCTGCTATTTTTTCTAATATGCTTTGGTATTTTGTTTGAATATGTTTAGCTATGAATTGATTAGGTGCATTTAGAATTATTTCATTATTTTTACTTTCATTAATTTGTAAAATTTCAAAATAATTTTTATATTGATTTTCTCCAATTAATACTTTTAATTCTTCTAGAATTTTATTTAACATTTATTCCTCTTTTTTGTTATTACCTTTGATGATGTGAAAATCTAGTAATATTTGTTTAAAAATATTTAAAACACCTATATATCAATGCTTTTAATAGTGAAAAAATATACCAAAAATATACAAACAATTTACAATATTTCATCATAAATTTCACAAGCTCTTTAAAAAATTCTTTAATTTAGTGAAATTTTTTTATGAATTTTTATTGTAATTTTTAAAATTCTTATAAATTTTCGTGAAATTCTATAAAAATCAGTTTATGTGAAATTCTATTTCATTAAGAAATTTATCGTAATAATAAGCATTTCATAAAAAAATAATTTTAAATTTCACAAGGATTTCACATATGAAAATTTTAGGATTTGACCCAGGAACTAGATTTTGTGGATATTGCCTTTTAGAAAAAAATGGCAGCACAAATACTCTTTTAGAAGCAGGTCTAATAAGATTTAAGAGTAAAGAATTAATAGATAATATTTTAGAATTAAACGAAGCTTTAGAAATGATTTTTAAAAAAGTTCCAAATGCTAGTGTTGCAGTTGAAAATATATTTTTTGCTTATAATCCGCAAAGTGTTTTAAAACTCGCACAATTTCGTGGAGCAATGCTGCTTAAAATCTTGCAAACTTATGGGAATTTTAGTGAATATACAGCTTTACAAGTTAAAAAAACAATCACAGGCAAAGCAAAAGCAGAGAAAGAACAAGTAGCTTTTATGGTTAAAAAGCTTTTAAAAATCAATAAAGAAATAAAACCACTTGATATAACCGACGCAATGGCGGTTGCATTAACTCATAGTTTTTATATAAAAAATACTTAAAATATTAACTTAAAGATATATTAGAATCTGTCAAAACAGATTCTAAAATTTATTTTAAACTAGCTAAAATTTGCATAGCTTCTACATTATCTCCTTGTTTTACAAGTATTTTATCTATTATTCCATCACTCGTTGCTTCAATTGGAACTTCCATTTTCATAGCTTCAAGAATAAATAATTCTTGCCCTGCTTTTACTTTATCTCCTGCTTTTACAAGCACTTTAAACACATTTCCTGACATTGAGGCTAAAATGCTTTTATCATTAGCTATTGATTGTGAAATTTCTTGTTTTTCAATAATTTTTGAAGTATTTTCTTTTTCTTTTACTTTTATTTCGTAGCTATTGCCATTTACTAAAATTTTATCTTTTTCAATTTCTACATCATAGGTTTTATCATTGACTTGCACTGAATAAAGATTGTTAGAATTTGATTTAGTATTTTGAGAAATTTTTCTAACATTGACTTTTGCTTCACCTTTTAAAAATGCTAATCCTTTTTCTTTACAAGCTGCAACTATGAATAGATTTTCATCAGTTACTAAAATACCTTCTTTTTTAAGTATTTTTTCAATATATTTAAGTGATTTGGTTTCATCAAGGTCGGCTAAATCTATTGCTTTTTCTTTTGTTGGTTTTAGATTTAATTGCTCACTTGCAAGTTTTACTATTTTTGGATCTGGTGCTACAGGAGTTTTTCCAAAATAGCCTAAAACCATTTTGCCATAGCCTTCTGCGATTTTTTTCCATTCGCCAAACATTACATTATTAAATGCTTGTTGGAAATAAAATTGACTAACAGGAGTTACACTAGTTCCAAAGCCACCTTTTTTTACCACTTCACTCATAGCTTTTATAGTATCAGGGAATTTATCTAATACATTATTATCTCTCATCATTTGAGTATTTGCTGTTAATGCTCCACCTGGCATAGGTGAAATCGGTATTAATGGACTAACTTGTATAGCTTCAGGTGGCATAAAATAATCTTTCATACAATCTTTAAATACTTCTTCATATTTTAAGATTTTTTCAACTTCAAGCCCACCTAAATCATAATTTTTACCTTTTACAGCGTGTAACATTGTAAGAATATCAGGCTGACTTGTTCCACCACTAACAGGAGCTGCTGCAAGGTCAATTCCATCAACACCAGCTTCAAGTGCTGCTAAATAACAAGCTACACTAACACCTGCACTTTCGTGAGTATGAAGTCTAATGTGAGTATTTGCAGGTAAAATTTTTCTAGCCATTTTTATTGTTTCATATACTTTTTGTGGATTACTTGTCCCTGATGCGTCTTTAAAACAAATGCTATAAAATGGGATATTAGCTTTTAAAATTTCTTTTAAGGTTTTTTCATAAAACTTAGTATCGTGAGCGCCTTTGCAACCTATTGGTAAATCCATCATAGTTATTACAATTTCGTGTTTTAAACCATAATGCACTATTCTTTCGCCACTATATTTTAAATTCTCAACATCATTTAAAGCGTCAAAATTTCTAATCGTAGTAGTTCCGTGTTTTGCGAATAATTTTGCGTGTAAATCTATTATTTCACGACTACCAGTATCAAGTGTAACGGTATTTACTCCACGAGCAAGGGTTTGAAGATTAATACCATCTCCTACAATTTCACGGAATTTATCCATCATAGTAAATGCGTCTTCGTTTGTATAAAAATAAAGGCTTTGAAATCTTGCCCCGCCACCAAATTCAAAATGCCTTATCCCCGCTTCTTTTGCAGCTTGTAATGCTGGGAAAAAATCATTCATTAAAACTCTAGCTCCATAAACTGATTGAAAGCCATCACGAAAACTTGTATCCATAATATCTATATATTTTTTAGCCATTTTTCTCTCCTTTAATTTAATTTATCTTTTAATGCCGCACAAATTGAAGCGATTATTTCATCTTTATCTTTTTTATTTTTATCATCAATATTGCTTAGAATTTTTTCTAAATTTGTTTTTATATAACTCGTATCAAAAATACCTTTTCTAAATTCTTTACTTTTTGCAATAGTTTTTAAAAATGAAATTGTTGTTTTTACGCCTTCTATTGTAAATTCTTCTAAAGCTCTTTCTAATTTATTTACCGCTAAATCATAACTAGATGCTTTTACAACTAATTTTGCGACTAAAGAATCGTAAAATGGCGGGATTTTATAACCTTTATAAAGATGGCTATCAACCCTAACTGAAGGTCCTAAAGCAGGATAATATTCTGTAACCATTCCTGGTGTTGGTATGAAATTCTTATTAGCATCTTCTGCAGTAATTCTAGCTTCAATAGCAAAACCATTTGATTTAATATCACTTTGTTCTAATTCTTGAATTTGTCCTGCTGCATATCTTAATTGCCTTACTATTAAATCAACCCCTGTTATCTCTTCTGTAACGCCGTGTTCAACTTGTATTCTAGTATTCATCTCCATAAAATAAAATCTATTGTAATCATCTAACAAAAATTCAACCGTTCCTGCATTAGTATATCCAGCCGCTTTTGCAGCTGCTACTGCAGTAGCTCCCATACTTTTTCTTAAATGTTCGCTTATTGATGGACAAGGTGCGATTTCTATTATTTTTTGATGGCGTCTTTGAATAGAACAATCTCTTTCGCATAAATGAATTATATTGCCATAATTATCGCCTAATATTTGAAATTCTATGTGGCGTGGATTTTCTATGAGTTTTTCCATAAAGACATCATCATTATTAAAATATGCTTTAGCTTCTCTTTTGCAAGTATTAAATGCAGGTATTAATTCATCTTCATTCCAGACTTCTTTAATCCCACGACCACCGCCACCGCCACTAGCTTTTAATATTACAGGATAGCCAATTTTTTTGGCAAATTCTTTTATTTCTTCTTCTTTGCATTCATTTAATACTTTTGTTCCTGGAACTACTGGAATGCCGTTTTGTTGCATTAATTCTCTTGCTATATTTTTATTTCCCATATTTTTAATAACTTGAGATTTTGGTCCAACGAAAATTAATCCTGCATCTTCTACCATTTTTGCGAATTCATAATTTTCACTTAAAAACCCATATCCAGGATGGATTGCATCAGCACCACATTCTTTTGCAGTTTGGATTATTATTTTTGCGTCTAAATAGCCTTTAATGGCATCTTCACCTATACATTTTGCTTCACTTGCGATTTTTACATGCAGACAATTTTCATCAGGCTTTGTATAGATAGCTACACTTTGAATATGCAAATCCCTACAAGCTCTTATGATACGAACAGCAATTTCTCCCCTATTTGCTATTAAAACCTTACTAATCACCTTTAAACTCCTAATTTTAAATAGTGATTTTATTTTAATATTTTAGATTGAAAAAGATGAGTTTGCTTTTGTTTTAACCATTTATTTGTTACTAAAAGTAACAAAATTAAATATTCAATTTTTTAGTTTATGGAATTTGATTTTAATATTTTTACTTGGTTTATATTGAAAAATCAATATAAACCAAAATAAGCAAATTATAATTTATTTTAAATTCTCTTGGCTTTTTAAATACACACTAGCACAATCTTTGCTAAGTTCTCTTATTTTTAGCATAAAATCTTGTCTTTGAGTAACGCTAATTGCACCCCTAGCATCAAGGGTATTAAATAAATGCGCACACATTAGACAATAATCATACGCAGGTAGTGAGTAACCACTATCAAGCACACTTCTTGCTTCATTATATGAAATATCAAACATTTCTTTAAGTCTTGAAGCATTTGCTAATTCAAAATTAAACTTAGAGTATTCAAACTCACCTTGCTTATGAACATCAGCATAAGTTAGCCCACCGCCCCAATTAATATCATAAACATTATCAATATCTTGAATATACATTGCCAAGCGTTCAAGTCCGTAAGTAATCTCTGCACTAATTAAATCACAAGAAAATCCACCAACTTGTTGAAAATAAGTAAATTGAGTAACTTCCATTCCATCAAGCCATACTTCCCAGCCAAGCCCCCAAGCTCCTAAAGATGGGCTTTCCCAGTTATCTTCTATAAATCTTACATCGTGTTTATTTAAATCAATTCCTAAAACTTTTAAGCTATTTAAATATAAATCTTGAATATTCGCTGGACTTGGTTTCATTAATACTTGAAATTGATAATAAGCACCTAAACGATTTGGATTTTCTCCGTATCTTCCATCAGTTGGACGGCGAGATGGAGCAACATAACAAACATTATGTGGTTTTGTTCCAAGTGATTTTAAGAATGTTTGTGGATGAAAAGTCCCTGCACCTGCAGGAAAATCATAAGGCTGGATTAAAGCACAACCTTGCTCGCACCAATACTTTTGTAAGTTTAAAATAATTTCTGAAAATGTCATTTAAAAGCCTTTAAAATAAATTTTATTTATCATACAAAATTAATATAAATTTATGTTATTTTGCATATAATTAGCGATTTTTTAAGGAGATTATATGAAAAAATTAATTTTAATTACAAGTTCTTTATTTGTTTTTAGTGCTTGTGTTAGTCAAGAAAATGAAGTTGTAAAAAGCAATTTAATGAATCTTGCTTTACAAACTGCTTTAAATCCTAGCTTAAAAGACGAACAAACTAACTGCATTACTAACAAAAATGCAAGCTCTTGTTTAAATATTGCAAATGTTTTATTACAAGGCACTTCAACTTCTCAAAACATTCAAGCAGCAGGTTATTACTATCAATTAGCTTGTTCTTTTGGCTTAGCAATTGGTTGCGATAAAGCTAACGAATTAAAAAAATAACCTTTTAAGAATTTAAAACGAGTTAGTTTTAAATTCTTTTAAATATATTCTTTCAATTAAATAAAAATCAAAATATTAAATTAATAAAATAATTATAATTTTTTAAGAAAATATATTAAAGGATAAAAATTATTATTAATTGTGTAAAATTGTAACAATGATTTTTATTTTTATTATATTTTATTCTTATATTAATCTTAATGATTTTCTTTTCTTATAACATTTAAGTAAGGAGGATTTATGATTGAACAAATTAACTTAATCATTTTATTTTTTTTATTATTGTCAATAGTTTTAGGCTATTTATTTAAAGCAAATATTGGTATTTTTGCAATTGTTTTATGCTTTATTGCTGCTTATATTTATGGCTTAAAACCTAGTGAAATTGTAAAATTATGGGGGCTTGATTTATTTTTTATCTTAGTTTCTATTACTTATTTTTATGGCTTTGTCATAAATAATGGAACTTTAAATAATCTAGCTTCAAAAGCAGTTTATGGGGTAAGAAACTATCCTTGGAGTATTCCTATAGTTTTATATATTGTTGTTGTAATTTTTGTTGGTATTGGACCAGGACATTATGCTGGATTTGCCTTTATGAGCCCATTAGTTTTATACATAGCTAATAAGATTAAAATGAATAAAATTTTAGCTGCTATTATAATTTATTCAGGTTCTTGTGCTGGGGGATTTAATCCTTTTACTTTAGGTGGTAGGGTTACTTATAATCTAATTGAGAATTTAGGTTTTACACCTGAACAATCAGCAATTATGCAATTAAATCTTGGAAAAAATATGTTTATAGCACATACTTTAATTTTTATTTTAGGATATGTGTTATTAAAGGGGTATAAGGTTGTATATTCATCAAATATTGATAAACCTGAAAAACTAAATTCTATACAAATTAAAACGATTTTAATAGTTACATTTGTATTTTCTTTGGTTATGGTTCCATCAATTTATTTATCTTTTCAACCTGAAAATTTATTGATGAGTAAAATGACTATATTTTTTAATCCTACTTTTGTTTCTTTCTTAGGAATTATTTTAGCTATTGTATTTAAGATAGGAGATGAAACACAAGCTTTTAAAAATATACCTTGGAATTTAATTTTTATGATTGGTGCATTAACTATGCTAATAGCACTTGGAAAATCTACTGGTGCTATGCAAATAATAAGCAATTTTTTAAGTGCTCAAGGTGGCAATGATAGTAGCTGGATATATTATTTATTAGGCGTTTTATCTTCTTCAATGAGTGCGTTTGCTTCTAGTATGGGCGTTGTAATGCCGACATTTTTTCCTATTGTTCCAAGTCTTAGCGTATTAGAGCCATCTTTGGCATTTTCTATTATCGCAACATTTGCAACATTTACGGGGTATTCAAGTTTTTCATCAGGTGGAGCATTGGTTTTAGCAGGGACACAAGATGAGCAAGAAAGAAAATATTTATTTATTAGGTTATTAATATTACCTATTTTGCTTGTGTTATTTGGGTTTTTGTTATTGTTTTTAGGTGTTATTAATTAATTTATGAAAGGGAAAATTATGGAATTTAAAAATTATATAGGCAAACAAGAAATTATAAAAGAAGAAATAAGTCTTACTCAAGTTGAAAAAATAGTCGCAACACTTGATTATAAAGATTTAAAATTAGGTGATGAATTACCTTATTTATGGCAATGGTGCTTTTTTAATAAGGCTTTAAGTAAAGATAAATTAGGCAAAGACGGACACCCTAAATTAGGTGGAAGCGATGATAGTTTTTTACCTAGTTTTGGAAATGTTAATCGTATGTGGGCTGGTGGTAGATTTACTTTTAATTCAGCGTTGATTATAGGCAAAATCGCTACTAAAATTACTACTATAAAAGATATTCAAGAAAAAATTGGAAATACAGGAAAATTAATTTTTGTTACTTTAGAGCATAAATATTATCAAGATGAAGATTTAAAAATTATTGAAGAACAAGATATAGTTTATAAAGAGCCAACTCCACCAAAATTAACTAGCAACAAACCTGTAAGCGAAGCTGATTTTTCTGAAAGTTTTTGCCCTGATTCTACTTTATTATTTAGATATTCAGCACTTACTTTTAATGGGCATAAAATCCATTATGATTATCCTTACGCTACTATGGTTGAAGGATATAGTGGTTTAGTAATTCACGGACCTTTATTAGCTACTAAGATGATTAGTTGTTTTGCAAAAAATTATAAAGATAAAAAAATCACAAAATATAGTTATAGAGGATTACACGCAGTTTGCACTCCTAGTAGTTTTTGCGTTGAGTCAAAAATAATTAGTGAAAACGAAGCAAATGTGTGGATAAATAAAGATGGCTTTATAGCTCATCAAGGCATTATAAATTATAAATAAAGGAGAAAAAATGTTGCCATTAGAAGGAAAATTAGTATTAAGTATAGAACAAGCAATAGCAGCACCATTTTGCACTAGACAATTAGCTGATTTAGGTGCTAGAGTTATTAAGATAGAACGCCCTGATGTAGGTGATTTGGCAAGAGGATATGATACTAGAGTAGATGGACTTGCAAGTCATTTTGTATGGACTAATAGAAGTAAGGAGAGTTTAGCTATTGATTTAAAAACCGAAGAAGGTATGAAAATAATAAAATCAATTTTACCTAAGGTGGATATTTTCGTTCAAAATCTAGCATTTGGGGCTGCAAAAAGACTAGGATTAGATTATGAAAATTTAATTAAATATAATCCAAAAATGATTGTTTGTGATATTTCTGGCTATGGAGAAGGTGGAGAATACGAACACAAAAAAGCTTATGATTTATTAATTCAATCAGAAAGTGGCTTAGTATCTATAACAGGAACTGGCGATGAGTGTGTAAAAGTGCCAATTAGTATAGCTGATATATCTGCTGGAATGTATGCTTATAGTGGGATTTTACAAGCACTTTTATATCTTGAAAAAACAAATAAAGGCTCAAGAATAGAAATATCAATGTTAGAATGTATGGCTGAATGGATGGGGTATCCAATATATTATACTTATAAGGGTGCTAATCCGCCTATTAAAAAAGGTGCTTTTCACGCTAGTATTACTCCTTATGGTCCTTATAAGGCTGGTGATGGTAATGTTGTTATGTTTGGTCTTCAAAATGAAAGAGAATGGAGTAATTTTTGTAAGATTGTATTAGAAGATGAAAGCTTAATTAATGATGAAGAATTTAAAAACAATACATTAAGAACAAAAAACGCACAAAAGATTAAAGAAATAATAGAAAATAAATTTAAAAATCTAACAGCAAAAGATGTTGTGGATAGATTAGAAAAAGCAAAAATTGCAAATGGTAATGTAAATGAATTAAAAGATGTGTGGAATCACTCTCAATTAAAAAGTAGAAATAGATGGAGAGAAGTTGATACTGAAGTAGGTAAAATCCCAGCATTATTGCCACCGGCTACAAATAATAATTATGAGCCTAGAATGGATAAAATCCCAGCGTTAGGAGAACATACTCATAAAATCTTAAAAGAATTTGGATTTAAAGATGAGATTTCTCAACTACAATCAAAAAATATAATAAAGGTAAGAGATGAAAACTAAGAGTTTTTTGTTTGTTCCATCAATTAAAAATGATAGATTTAATAAGGCTTTAAATAGTGGAGCTGATTATATTATTATTGATTTAGAAGATTCAATTAGCCCTAATCAAAAAGATAAAGGCAGGGCTAATATTTTAGAATTTGCAAATAATACAGATGCTAATTTTTTTATAAGAATTAATGATACTAAGAGTGAATATTTTAATGATGATATGAAATTATTAGATGAATTAAATAAAATGAAAAAATTATATGCAATTGTATTGCCTAAGAGTGAGAGCTCAAAAGAATTTGAATTATTTAAAGATTTTAAAGATTTAATAATAATTCCAATTATTGAAAGTGCTTTGGGCGTTGATAATTTAGATGATATTGCAAGTTCAAAATTAATTAAATTATTAAGTTTTGGTGCTTTAGATATTTCTTTAGAATTAGGATTAAAAGAAGGCAGCGGAAGAGAAAATTTATTAAATCACATAAGAAATCAAATAGTGATAAAAAGTGCAAAATATAAATTATTACCACCAATTAATGGAGTATATCCTGATATTAAAGATGAAATTGGTTTAAAATCTGAATTAGAATTTGTATCTTCTATGGGTTTTGGCGGGTCTTTAAGCATTCATCCAAATCAAATTCCAATAATTAATCAAGTATTTAGTCCTACTAAAGAACAAATTCTATGGGCTAAAGAAATAGTAGAATTGGCAAAAAATACTGATGATATTGTATTTAATTATAAAGGCAATATGATAGATTTGCCAGTAATTAAGAAAGCTCAAAATATACTAGCAAATATCTAATATCTCTCTTAGGAGAGATATTAAAATAAGTGTGGGATTATTCCTGCAATATATCCAAAAATTAAGCAAATAATACTAATTGCCCAAATATAAAAGAATGAGCGTTTAATATGTTCTTTTATAGATACATCAGCAAGACCACATCCAAGCAATGTAGCAGGAACAACAGGGCTTATAAATGTAGCACAATTTCTAGCTAAAACCATAATAATAGCAAGGTTCATTGGGTCAATTCCAAAAGCATTTGTAACGCTTAAAACCACAGGCATAACGCCATAAAAATAAGAATCCGTGCAAAAGATTAATGCCATAGGAACAGCAAGTAAGCCTACTACTAAAGGAATTAAATTACCATACTCATTAGGCACTAGAGTTAGAATTGAAGCTCCCATTTTATTCATAATTCCACTTTTATCAAATACACCAATTAAAATTCCTGCACCAATTAAAGTAATATACATCATTATTGCTCCACCACTTGCTTTATCTAAAACTTTTTTAGCTATTTTTAAATTAGGATAATTTAGTGGCAACGCAATTGCAAAACCTATCATAAAGCAAACATAAGAAGGTAATACATTAATTACTAAAGCAGCAATAACAGCTATTAGTAAAAATACATTTACTAAGAAAAATTTATCGTTTTGAAATTCGCTTTTTTCAATTTCAAGTTTAATTCCTTCAAGATTACCACCAGCACCACGCCTTTTTTCTTGATAACCGATAAAAATAGCTAAAGCTAATGCTAAAACAAGACCTAAAACTTGCATAGGGATTAATTGATGCCATAAATCATTTGCGTCAGCTTTAATAACCGTTGCAGCTCTTAGAGTTGGACCTCCCCAAGGAAGAACATTCATAACACCCATTGCACTAGCACAAATTAATAAAAGTGATGATTTTCTCATTCCAAGTCTTTCATAAATTGGAAGCATAGCTGGAATAACTATTAAAAATGTAGCTGCTCCACTACCATCAAGATGAACAAACATTGCCATAAGTGAAGTAAGAATTGTGATTACAAATACATTTGGTGTAACTTTGCTAAGTAAGAAATTAATAATTTTATTAAAAAATCCACTAGCACTAAGCACACTAAAAAAAAGAATAGAAAATACAAATAAAGCCGCTGTATCGCTAACGGTGTTTACACCATCTTTTATAAAACCTTTCATTGCTTTAAAGTTTAAAACATCTCCTTTAACTCCTAAAGCTTTTCCGACTTCTAACCCACAATAATCCATTATCATAAGCATCGCAGCAACTACAAAGCTAACTAAAATAAATGCTATCGCAGGAGTGGTTTTATCTTTTAAAAGTAGCCATACGATAAATCCAAGCCCAATAAAGCCTGTAAGTGATAAAAATAAATCCATTTTTAACCTCCATAAAAAAATGTTAGATTTTAACAAAGTTACAATTTGAAATAATTGAAAATGGATAATTTTTTTAAAAAGTGTTAAGTTTCGTAACAAATTTTAGAATTTAAGAAAAAATTAAAAAATAATAATTCAAATTCTAAAAAGAATTTGAATTAATAATTAATCTTGTTTGTTAGGTAAGATTAGATTTAGAATGATTGCAAGTAAGGCACTAAGTCCAACTCCTGAAAACGAAACGCTTCCAAAACTAGCACTAAGCCCACCAACACCTACAATCAAAGTAGAACTAATAATTACTAGGTTTTTATTGTTAGTTAAATCTATTTTAGCATCAACTAAGGTTTTAATCCCAAGACTAGCAATTGTTCCAAATAAAAGTATCATAACTCCACCCATTACAGGCAATGGAATTGATTGTAAAATGGCATTAAATTTACCCACAAATGCAAGTAATATTGCAAATATTGCAGCCCAAGTCATAATTTTAACTTGTGCGTTTTTTGTAATCATTATTGCACCTGTAACTTCTGAATAAGTTGTAACTGGAGGACCACCTATTAAACCTGCAACACAAACTCCAACACCATCTCCGCTTAAAGTTCTATGAAGACCTGGGTCTTTTGTATAGTCTTTTTTAGTTACTGCACCTATTGCCATAACTGCACCAATATGCTCAATTACAGGAGCAATTGCAACAGGTATCATAAAAATTGCTGCACTAAAATTAATGCTAGGTGTTTCAAAATGTGGGATTGCAAACCAAGGTGCAGCTTTAATTGCACTAGTATCAACATAGCCTAAAATAAAGGCTAAAATATATCCACAAATAGCACCTATTAAAATAGGAACTAATTTAAACATTTTTGAGCCAAAAATAGCAATTACAATAGTAACTAAGAATGAAAAAGTAGAAAGCATTAAAGCTATATCTTTATCAATTACTTGAGTTGAACCACTCATACCCATAGCCATTCCAGCCGCACTTACAGCAACGCTAAGACCTATTACGATAATTACAGGGCCAATTACAACTGCGGGAAAAAGTTTGCTAATAAAACTTTCACCTTTTGTTTTGATAATTGCAGCAAAGATAAAATAAACAAATCCTGTGCAAAATAAGGCAAACATAGTTGAATTAATTCCCCATTCTTTCATAGAATAAATTATAGGGGTTATGAATGCAAATGATGAGCCAAGATAGATAGGAACTTTAAATTTCGTAATGATTTGAAAAATAATCGTTCCGCACCCAGCACCTAAAAGAGCCATTGCAGGATTTAGTCCGGTAAGTAAAGGAACTAATACCATTGCACCAAAGGCTACGAATAAAATCTGAAGTCCAGATATCGCGTCTTTAATCATAAAAAAATCCTTTTTTATTTTGAGTTATTATCTCACAGGGGTAAGGTAAAAAAGGATTTTTTTCATTAAATTAAATAAACATAAAGGAGGATTGGTGACCCATACGAGACTCGAACTCGTGTTACCGCCGTGAAAGGGCGATGTCCTAACCGCTAGACGAATGGGCCTTTCAAGAAGTTTTTTCTTGTGATGTAAAAGCCGTTATTATATGTGAAAATTCTTAAAGTTTTCTTAAATTATAAAAATTTTTTTCAATTTTTTTAAAATTTTTGTAAAAAATTGTAATTTTGATGAAAATTTTCAATTTAAAAACGATAATTTTAATCTTTTATGTTTAATATTTACATTTTTTTATAAGGAGAATATATGAAAGAATTAAAAGAAGCAAGGCTTAGATTAGTTGCTATGCCAAAAGATACAAATCCTGCAGGCAATATTTTTGGTGGTTGGATAATGAGTCAAATAGATTTAGCTGGTGCAGTTGCAGCTAAAGAAATAGCAAATGGTAGAGTAGTTACTATCGCAGTTGAACAAATGACCTTTAAAAAACCTGTTTATGTTGGAGATATTGTGAGCTTTTATGCTGATATTGTAAAAGTTGGAAGCACATCAATACAAGTTCAAGTAGAAGTTATCGCTGAACGCTGCACTCCTAAATTATATGGAGTTTGTGTGCCTGTTACAAGTGCACTTTTAACTTATGTAAATGTTGATGAAAACGGAGAAAAAATCAAAATTGATGAAAATTTAAAACGCTACAAGGGATTTTAATAATCCCTTTTATTCAACCTACTTTTTAAACTTACTTGTTAGAATTAAAAAAACTTTTAAGGATAATTATGAAATATGTTTTATTTGATACAGAAACTACAGGAAATACAGAATTAGATAGGATTATTCAAGTAGGTGCTTTGGTAATTGATAGTGAAAAATATGAATTTAATGAAATAGAATATGCTGAAAATATTTTTGACAATATACAAGAAAGAAAAGTTTTAGTATTTGATGAATTATGCAGTAGCGAAGTAAATATTTCTTTTGAAGCTATGGAAGTTCATAATATAACCCCTGAAATGCTTATTAATAAGCCAAAATTTAGTGAAACGAAATTTTCAAAAATGTTAAATGAACTTAATTCAAACGAAAATTACTTAATAGCTCATAATATTAAGTTTGATTTAGGAATGTTAGAAAAAGAAGGTTTTCAAAATAATTTTAAATTAATTGATACTTATAAGTGCGCTAAGGCTATTTTTCCTGATTTTAATCATCATAGATTGCAATATTTAAGATATTTTTTAGGGCTTTATAAAATTGAGCAAGAAGAAGCACAAAAATTAGGAATAATTATAAAAGCTCATGATGCGATAGGCGATGTTTTGGTTATGAAATTATTATTAGATGAGTTATTAAAGCATAAAAACTATGAAGAATTGCACGAAATTACAAAAGCCCCATTAATTAGCACTAAATTTAGCTTTGGAAAATACAAGGGCAAAAGTTTTGATGAGGTTAGAGCTGTTGATAATGGATATTTGTTGTGGGCTATGAATAATTTAGATGATGAAGATTTAAAATATTCTATCAAGAAATTTTTAGGATTAATTTGAGAATTTAAATCTCAAATTATCATTTTTTCTATGTTATATTTTCTATATAATTAATGTTATTATCATTTATTGCTATTAAATCTATGCAATAATTTAAATTATTATAATCTTCATAATGTTGATTAAAAATATAAATAGATTTTATAATTCTTTCTAATTTTTTTGGTGTTAAATAATATTCGCTTTCATAATTTTTGCTTGACTTTACTTCAATAAAATGCAAGGTTTTATCCTTTAAAGCGATTATGTCAATTTCTCCAAATTTGGTTTTATAATTTGTTTTAATTATTGTGAAATTATTTTTTTCTAAGTATTTTTTAGCTTTTTGTTCGTTTTCATAGCCAAAAATATATGATTTTAGTCCTTTTATACTCTTATTTAATAAGTTCTCTTGCTTCATTTATTAAATCTTCGTTAGGATAAATTCCGCAAAAATATTCAAAAGCAAGGGCTGCTTGAAAAATAAGCATATCAAGTCCATCTTGAGTAATAATATCTGGATTTTTTAACTTACAAAAATCTAAAAATATATCGTGATTATATGCTAAATCATAAGCAATTTTTGTATTTTTTGCTAGTTTTTCTAAAAGATTTTCTTCTAAAGGTAGTAGATTTTTTAAACTTGCGCTTGTTGAGTTTATAATTAAATCAAATTCAAATTCATCTAATGTCGTATGAACTTCGCATAAAAAATCATCTTTTTTACTTCTATTAATTACTTTAGTTTTTATATTATTTTTTGCTAAAGAATAATAAACAGCCCTAGCAGCCCCACCAGCTCCTATTATTAAGGCATTGTTTATTTTGTAATTTTTTATAGGTTCATAAAATCCAAATATATCAGTATTATAAGCTTTTAAAATTCCATTATCATTTATTATAGTATTTGCTGCTTTTGTGTTTATAACGCCTTCATCTTTATAATTTGCTAGTATTGCAACTTCTTCTTTATAAGGTAAAGTTACATTAACACCTTTATATTTTAAAATTGTGTTTTTTAAATCATTTGGATTTTCTACTAAAATTTTCTCATAATTAGCATTTATATTTAATCTTTCATACCATAGATTATGAATTATAGGAGATTTTGAGTGAGCGATAGGATTTCCTATCACTCCGTAAATATTATTTTGCATGATAATAAAATGCGTCTTTTTTCACATTATCTCTTACAAATTTTAAGGCATTTGCTTTATCAGAATTTGAATAAGGTCCTACAATTACTCTACTCATACCTTTATTATCAGTAACTACTTTATATTGTAATCCTAGCGTATCTAGTTTTTTAATTTCGTGTGATTTTAGGTCAATATTTTTACCTGCATATACTTGAATATAGCTTCCATTATCACTTGTAGTAGGTGCTTTATTTGCTGGTTTTTCTTGTTGAGCAACTGGTTTTTTAACATTTAATGTATCAAATACTGAGTTTTCTTGTTTTGTTGTTTGAGTAGCTTGTTTTTTCTCTTCTACAACCACAGGCTTTTTCTCTTCAACTACAGTAGGTTTTACTTCTTCTTTAGGAGTTTCAAGTGCTGGCGTAGGTTGTTGATTTGCTTTTGCTAATTCTTTTACAACATTTTGAACTTCTTGAGATTTTTTAGGTTCTGGTTCTACTATATTATTTTCTTTTTTTAATCTTTCTTCTAAAGATGTAAAATCATCACTAAAACCATCATTTTCACTTTTTAAATTCTCAAAAACTTCATTATCTTGAGCTTTTTGTTCAAATGTAGCATTAGGTTCTATCGGTGGTAATGGGCTTTTTTGACTATCTCCATTGCTTATTAATTTATATATAATTAAGGCAATTAGAAAAACTATTATGCCTATAATTATCTTAAATAACATTTGTTTTTGTTTATTCTTTTTGTTGTTACTTTCTAAAACTAAATCTTCAAATTTATTGTGTTCTTGCATTTTCAATCCTTTACATATGTTTTGACCAAGATGCCCCACGCTCTTTTTGATAAATTTCATAAGGTAATGCTAAAATATTGTATTCCTTAGGCATATCAAGTGTTGGAAATACTCTCCATTCAACGGGCATTTTTTGAGCCAACATTGCACTTAGTTTATTAGCTAATCCACAACCTTCGGCAAATGCAGTATGACCTTTGTGAATATATAAATGAAGATGACCTGGCGTTTTGCTTTTATACGCTGTGAAATTAATAAAACCTTCTTCTCTTAATAATAATTGAGCTCTATGCCAAAATTTTTCAGTATTAAAACCATTGTAGTCAAATACTATATTTTCTACTTTATCTTGTGCGTTTATTAAATTGTGAGCTATTGTTATTTTACCTTCTGAATGTTCTCTTATTAAGCTTGGAGATAAAAACTCATTAACTCTTTCATACTTATTAAAAAAAGTTCTACCTTTATGCTCAATTTTGCTTACTATAGTATCTCTTTTTATAAAATAATGTGAATTAATCATTTTAATTAAGGCTAATTCATTGCTTGTTAACATTTTAAGTCCTTATATAATGGGAAATTTTCGCTTAATTTTAGCGTAGTTTCTTTTGCTTTTTTTATAATTTCATCGTTATTTAAATTCTTTAGCACTAGGCTTATTGTCTGTGCTATTACTTTCATTTCTTCTTCTTTCATACCACGAGCACTAAGTGCAGCAGTGCCAAGTCTTAATCCACTTGTAATAAAAGGAGAACGCTTTTCGTTAGGAACGCTATTTTTATTAGCTGTAATACCTGCTTTTTCTAATGCTATTTGAGCATCTTTTCCACTAAATTCACAATCACTAAAATCCATTAACAACAAGTGATTGTCAGTTCCACCACTTACTAATTTAAATCCTTCTTTTAGCAATTCATCGGCTAATACCTTGCAATTTTTTATAACTTGATTAGCGTATGTTTTCCAACTTTCATCAAGATTATATTTAAATCCAACTGCTTTTGCTGCAATAATATGCATTAATGGACCACCTTGAAGGTTAGGAAAGATTGCTGAATTTATTTTTTTTGCAAGTTCTTCATCATTAGTCATTATTATCCCACCTCTTGGCCCTCTTAGAGTTTTATGAGTTGTTGAAGTTACTATGTGAGCGTGTGGAAATGGACTTGGGTGAAGATTAGCTACTACAAGACCAGCAATATGTGCAATATCAGCTAATAAAAATGCTCCTACTTTATCAGCAATTTTACGAAATCTTTTAAAATCAATTATTCTAGCATAAGCACTAGCACCACAAACTATTAATTTTGGTTTTACTTCTAGGGCAATTTTTTCAATTTCATCATAATTTAAATAACCATTTTCATCTACTCCATAGCTATAGCTAGTATATACTTTGCCACTTGCATTTACCTTTGAGCCGTGAGTTAAATGCCCACCTGCACTTAAATCCATTCCTAAAATAATATCTCCTGGATTTAATAATGCTGCGTATGCACCTTGATTTGCTTGTGAGCCTGAATGGGGTTGAACATTTGCGTAATTACAATTAAATAATTTTTTACAACGCTCAATTGCTAAAACTTCTGCTTTATCAACGATTTCACAACCACCATAATATCTTTTTGATGGATAGCCTTCTGCGTATTTATTTGTAAGAATACTACCTGTAGCCATCATAACTTCAGGAAAAGTGAAATTCTCACTAGCAATCATTTCTAAATTCTCATTTTGTCTTTTAAATTCTTCTTTTATAATTTCATTAATTTCTGTATCAAATATCATCTTAACCCCTTTTTTTTATATAAATTCTCGCTAGTAATCATTCACAAATTGAAATTATCAATCCTTTTTAGGACGCATAGCAGGGAATAATATTACATCTTTGATTGATTTTTTGTTAGTTAGCATCATAACAAGTCTATCAATTCCTATGCCCTCACCTGCAGTTGGTGCCATACCAAACCCTAACGCATTTACGAAATCTTCATCCATTTCGCATGCTTCGTCATTTCCAGCTTTTTTAGCTTCTACTTGAGCCAAAAATCTTTCGTATTGATCAAGTGGGTCATTTAATTCGTTAAATCCATTTGCTAGTTCTTTTCCAGCTATAAACAATTCAAATCTCTCAGCTATTTCAGGATTTTCATCACTTCTTCTACTTAATGGACTAATTGATACTGGAAAATCCGTAATAAATGTAGGATTTATAAGTTTATCTTCTACATAATTATCAAATAATTCTGCTTGTAAATGTCCTAAATCTAATTTTTCATTTGCTTCAAATCCATCAGCCTTTAATTTCTTTAAAATTGCAGCTTTATCATTTACTATAGCAGCATCAATACCACCTATTTGAACTAAGGCATCTTTATATGGAATTTTTGCAAATGGAGTGCTAAAATCTATTTGCTTATCATCGTATGTAATAGTAGTGCTAAGTCCTAAGTGAGCTATTAATTTGCTTAATAAATCTTCAGTTAAATTCATTAAATCCTTATAATTATGATAAGCCCAATAAAACTCAATCGTGCTAAATTCAGGATTGTGAGTAAGATCCATTCCTTCGTTTCTAAAGCAACGATTTAATTCAAATACAGCTTCAAAACCACCAACTATTAAGCGTTTTAAGTAAAGTTCAGGTGCAATTCTTAAAAATCTATCAACACCTAAAGTATTATGATGAGTAATGAATGGTCTTGCGTTAGCTCCGCCTGCAATTTCGTGCATCATAGGAGTTTCAACTTCTAAAAATCCTAGATTTTCAAAATATCTTCTAACAAATGAAACAATCTTACTTCTATTAACAAAATCTTGTCTAATTTCAGCATTCATAATCATATCAAGATATCTTTGTCTATAGCGGCTTTCCATATCCACTAAGCCGTGAAATTTTTCAGGTAATACGCAAATACTTTTAGTAACTAAATCTAATTTATCTACATGAATACTAAATTCGCCTTTTTTTGTTACGAAAGCATAACCACGAACTTTGATAATATCGCCTACTTCTATGAGTTTTTTAATATTATCAAACCAAGTTTCATCAATTGTGCTTTTATTAAAATAAATCTGAATTGAGCCACTAAAGTCTTCAATGTTCGCAAAAACGGCTTTCCCACCATCACGCATAAATTTAATTCTACCGATTAATTCACAGATTTCTTCTGCTTTTTTTTCTTCAAGTTCATTTATGAAATCATATTTATCTTTAAATTCTTTTATACTCATCGGTTTTGTTACAAAATGAGAATAAGGATTAATACCTAAAGACCTTAGCTCGTTAGCTTTACTAATTTTTTGCTGTTCTAGTGGGTTTTCAAACATATTTTTACCTTTCTTTATATTAAATTATTTTTTTTGACATTCTTTGCAAGTTCCATATAATTGCATTAAATGGCTTGATAGTTTAAAACCATGTTCTTTTGCAATTTTTAATTGTCTTTGCTCTACTATATCATCTTGAAATTCTATAATTTTATTACAAGATTTACAAATCATATGGTCGTGGTGTGGCTTGTTTGCAAGCTCAAATTTTTTACCTGCAGTTCCAAAAGAAATTGAAGTTACCATTCCTGATTCTTCTAAAAGATTTAAAGTTCTATAAATTGTTGCGATACCTATGTTTTGATTAGGATCCATTTCTTTTAATGCTTCATAAAGTTCATCTGGAGTGCAGTGTTCGTCATTGTTATAAAGTAATTTTAATAAACTTTCTCTTTGTTTTGTGTATTTTAATCCACTTGTTTTTAGAATTTTTTTAAATTCTTCTAATAATACATCGTATTCCATATTTTCCATGTTTTCTCCTTTTATTTTGAATTTTCTTCTTTTAATTCATTATTTAATAAATTTTCTTTTTTTGTATTTATAGTATTTTGAATCGCTTGTATATTAGCGATTGCTCCACCTGTTTGAATTAAGACAGGATACATCATACTATTTGCAAAAAATTGGTTTACTTTACTATTTATTATAGGTAAGGCATTTATACAAGATGCAATTATAGAAAAAATTATAAATATTTTTCCAGCGCAAAATATAAATCCCATAATTTTATCAATTATTCCAAGTCCGCTTAAGGCTACTAGTTTTGATATTATTCTTCCTAAAATAAGAAAAATTCCCCAAACTATAACTAAAGTTATAACAAAACCACATAGGTTTAATAAAAGCTCATTATCGCTTTTATAAACATATTGATTAATTAATGCCCCTACTTTTTCTGAATTGCTAGTGCTTACATATACGCCTACTAAAATACCAGCTAATCCAAAACCTTCTTTAATAAGTCCTGAAATAATTCCACCAATACCTAAAATTAGCGTTACGCCAATTATTACACAATCTAGTATTAAGCCGCTATTCATATCAAATTCACTAGCTCATTATATTGAGTGCTATATCTTAAAGCAAGCTCACGAGTGATTAAACCAGAGCGAACCGCTTCAACTAAGCTTTGTGTTTGGGTTTTCATACCTGTGCCTTGTTGATTTAACTGCATTTGTGAATATATTTGATGGTTTTTGTTTTCACGAATAAGGTTTGCGATAGCCATATTATTAATCATAATTTCGTGAATTGCTAAACGACCACCACCTTTTTTAGGTATTAAGCTTTGTGCTATAACTGCTTGTAATGAAAACGATAACATATTTCTAATTTGGTCTTGCTCTCCACCACTAAAGCTATCTACGATACGGTTGATTGTTTGCATAGCTGAGTTTGTATGTAGGGTTCCAAATACTAAGTGACCTGTTTCAGCTGCTGTAATTGCTGCTGCTATTGTTTCTCTATCTCTCATCTCACCGATTAAGATGATATCAGGGTCTTGTCTTAAAGCATATTTTAAAGCTGTTTGAAAGCTTTTAGTATCTATATCAACGTTTCTGTAAGAAAATACTGATTTTTTGTTTTTATGCATAAATTCAACTGGGTGTTCTATGGTTAAAATATGCTTACTTTCTGTTGCGTTGATTTCATTTAACATTGCTGCTAGAGTTGTTGATTTACCAGAACCTGTTGGACCTGTTACAAGAATTAGTCCTTTTTCTTTTTTGATTAATTCTTTAAAAATTGGTGGTGCTTTTAAATCATCTAAACTAGGGATATTTTCAGGAATTAGACGAAATGCAGCTGCAAGTTTTCCTTCTTCAACATAGTAATAGTTTGCCCTAAAACGCCCTACTCCTTCAACTGCATAAGCGAAGTCTAGTTCTCTTTCTTCTTCTAATGTTGCTTTTTGTGCGTCTGATAAAATACTATAACAAGAAGCTTTAATAATTTCAGAATTTAAAACAGCAAATTCCAAATCATTCAAAGTTCCGTGAATTCTTAAAAGTGGTTTTCTACCAGGAATAAAGTGCAAATCACTCGCATCATTTTCTTTCATAAATGTTAAAATTCCATTCATTTGAATGGTATTAACGCTATCTTGAGTTTGAATATTTTCTTCCATTTATTTTCCTTATTCTATGATTTTAGGTACAGAGAAAAAATGTCCATTTGTAGATGGTGCATTTTTTAAAATATCTTCAATAACTTCTGATTTTTGTGGTATATCTTCTCTTAGTGGAGTATAATTTAAATTATTGATTTTTAAATTATTAGTATCAATTTCATTTAAATTATCTACGAATTTTAAAATATCATCAAAATCAGCAATTAGTTCTTTTCTTACATTATCATTTAACCTAATTGATGATAATTTTTCTAATCTTTCTAATAGCTTTTCATTGACTACCATAAGTTCACCTTGCTTTAATAAAATTTCATCTGATTATATAATAAAAATTTAATATAGCACTAAATTTATCAAGATTTACGAAAAATTGTTACAATTTCAGCTTTAATTTTATTAATTTTTAAGGAATTTAATTTGAAAGAAAATTCATATAGCGTAGAAGAATTTGGCATTAAAGTTGAAAGATTTATTAGAAAATACAAATTTCTTTTTATATTTTTGATAATCGTAATTGTTGCTTATTTTGTTATAACATCTATTAATGATTCTATAAAACAAAAAACAAAAGAAGAAGCAAATGCTTTATATAATGAGCTATTAATTACTAAAAATAATGATAAATTAAATCAATTAAAATCTTTAAATCCTAACTTATATTTAGCAGTGCTTTTAGATGAAAAATATTTAGATGAATTATTACAATTTAATCCTAGTAATGAGGATAAATTATTGTTAGAAATTTATAAAGCTAGAGAATTTAAATCAGATTTTTTCTTAACAGATTTAAAAACAATACAAGAAGCTTATGCGTTGTTAAAAGATAATAAAATTAAAGAAGCTGAAGTAAAACTTAATTCAATAAGTGCAAATTCTGTATTTTTAAGAATTGCTAATAATTTAAAACATTATCAAGGTAACCAATGAAAAAATATTCTTTAATAGCTTTATCTTTAGTATTTTTAGCGGCTTGTTCAGGTTCAAAACAATACTATAAGCCAGAAAATACTCAAAAGCTTACAACAATTAAAACGAAAAATGAGAATATCTTGAAGAATTTTAAAGGCTATGAAATCATTAACAAACAAGATAATATCTTATATTTATCTAATGATTTAGGATTTTTAAAAATCTTAAAAGATAAAGAAGTAATTTTTGATAAGAAATTTGATGCAAAAATTGTAAGCATCGCAACAGAAGGCAATAAGGCTGTAATGGTTGATGCTTTGAATAATATAATAATATTTGATTTGTTAGAACAAAAATATTTATTTAGTGAAAACTACGGACAAGCAAATGGAGTGGTGAAAAAATTAGCAAATCCTAGTTTTAATAACAATGTGATAATAATTCCTAGCTTAGATGGCAAATTAATCGTTATCAATAACAATACCAATACTTTTATAAGAAGTATAAATGTAGGAACTCAAGAATTTTTTAATAATGTTGTATTTTTAAAAGCTGATAGTGAAAAATTAATCGCAGCAAGTTCTAGTAAGGTATTTACAATAATTGATAATAAAACATATACTAAACTAATCAATATTAAAAAGGCTTTAGAAAAAGATAATTATATTTATATTTTATCAAATGAAGGCGTAATTTATAAATTTGATTATTTATTAAATGAAATTACAAAAATTAAATTTAAATATGCAAACTATAGTGATGTTTATGTTTATAATAACTTTATTTATGCTTTAGAGCATAATGGATACTTGATAAAATTAGATGATAAATTAAATGAATTAGCTGTTTATAATTTAGATTCTAAAATAGATTCAGGTGCTTATTTTAAGGATAATATTTTATTTTATAACAACAAAAGCTATGAATTGAAATGACTTTAATTGATATTGGAAACACAACAGCTTGTGTTTATAAAGAAGAACATGCAAAAAGGATAGAGTTAAAAGACTTTATCCCAAACTCTTTTAAAGAAAAAGTATTTTATATAAGTGTAAATTCTAATTTTTCTACACTACCTAATAACTATATTAATCTTGAACCTTATTTTAGTCTTAATACTTCTTATGTTGGTTTGGGTGTTGATAGAATTGCTTCTTGTTATTGCATTGATTCTGGCATTATTGTAGATGCTGGTAGTGCAATTACAATTGATAAAATGAGTGGCGGCAAACATTTAGGCGGATTTATTTTGCCAGGTATTCAATCATATCTTAATGCTTATAAGAATATTTCTTGTAGATTAGATTATGAATTAAATACATCTATTGATTTAAATTCGTTACCAAATTCCACAAAAGACGCTATTAGCTACGGGATAATTTCAAGTGTTGTAAATAGTATTAATGATTTTGCTAATGATGAGATAATTTATCTAACTGGTGGAGATGCAAGCTTTTTAAGTCAGTTTTTTAAAAACGCAATAAATGAGAAAAATTTAGTATTCCAAGGAATGCAAAAATTAATTAAAGACTTGAATTTATAAATAAATAAAATTATCATTAAAAAAATTACAAAAAGGATGGAGTATGGCACAACATTTTGATGTTATAGTAGTTGGTGGTGGAATTAGTGGAGCGGCTTTGTTTTATGAGCTTAGCAAATATACAAATGTAAAAAAAGTGGCATTAATAGAAAAATATCACGCATTAAGCACTCTCAATTCTAAAGGCACTAGCAATTCTCAAACAATTCATAGCGGAGATATAGAGACAAATTATACTTATGAAAAAGCTTCAAAAGTAAAACCTAACGCTGATATGATTGTAAATTATGCAAAATTAGTAAAAGCAGAAGAGAAGTTTATGTTTTCTCATCAAAAAATGGCTTTAGCTGTTGGTGAAGAAGAATGTGCTTTTATGCAAAAAAGATATGAAGAATTTAAAGATATTTATCCTTATATTAGAAAGTTTGATAAAGCAGAAATAAAAAGAATAGAGCCAAAAGTAGTAGAAGCTTTAGGTGGTGGTGATAGACCTGAAGAAATATTTGCAATGGGTGCATTAGCAGGGGATTGTTATACAACGGTTGATTTTGGCAAAATGAGTGAGAGTTTAGCTGAAGAAGCAATGAAAGCTAATCAAGAAAATCAAATGTTTTTTAATGAAGAAATTGTAAATATTTATAAAAAAGGCGATGTTTTTTATTTAATTAGTGCTAACAAGACTGAATTTAGTGCGAATTTCGTAGTGGTAAATGCAGGTGCTCATTCATTGTTTTTAGCACATAAGATGGGCTATGGTCTTGATTACGCCTGTTTGCCTGTTGCAGGTAGCTTTTATCTGACTAAAAAGCATTTATTAAATGGTAAAGTTTATATGGTTCAAAATCCAAAATTACCTTTTGCAGCATTACACGGCGACCCTGATATTTTATGTGATATGAATACTCGTTTTGGTCCGACTGCTTTAGTATTACCTAAGCTTGAGCGTTATCACGGGCTTAAGAGTTTGCCTGAATTTTTTACAACTTTACGCCTTGATGGAACTACTATTAAAATCTTACTTGATTTAATGAAAGATAGCACTATTAGAAATTATATTTTAAGAAATTTCTTATTTGAAGCGCCATACCTTAATAAAAATCTTTTCGTAAAAGACGCTAGAAAAATCGTCCCAAGTCTTACAACTGATGATATAACTTATGCAAAAGGTTTTGGTGGAGTTCGCCCACAAGTGCTAAACAAAACTGAAAAGAAATTAATGCTAGGCGAAGCTAGTATAGTGCCACAAAATCAAGGAATAATCTTTAATATGACCCCAAGTCCAGGTGCGACTAGTTGTATGGGAAATGCTTTAAGAGATTTAAGAATGGTGGTTGATTATTTAAAACTTGAATTTAACGAAGAACTATTCAATAAAGAACTAAGGGGATAAAATGAAAAAAACAAAAATAATAGCAACTTTAGGGCCTGCAAGCGATAGCGAAGAATGTATAAGAGAAATGATAAAAGCAGGTGTTAATGTATTTCGTTTAAATTTTTCTCACGGCTCTCACGAATATCATAAAGCGAATTTAGATAAGGTAAGAAAAATAGCTGAAGAATTAGGCGAAAATATCGGAGTATTACAAGATATTTCAGGACCAAAGATTAGGGTATTAGAACTTCCCGAGCCATTTTTATTAAAAAAAGGCGATAGATTAGATATTTATAGGCATACAATAAAGGCTAATCAAAAAGCACAAAATCACTATGAAGTAAGCACAAATTATAATGAAATTTTAGGTGCAGTAAGAGTTAGCGAAGCTATATATTTATGTGATGGTTCTATTAAAGTAATAGTTGAAGATATAAATCAAGATTATTTAAAATGCCAAGTTCAAAACGATGGAAAATTAGCGTCAAATAAAGGTATAAATTTTCCTAATACAAAAATCAATATAGAAGTAATTACTAAAAAAGATAAAGATGATTTATTGTGGGGTGTTAAAAATGATGTTGATTATATGGCAATATCTTTTGTTCAAAACGCTTATGATATCAAAAATGCTAAGCAAATATTAGCCGAAAACGGAAATAAAACTGCTGTTTTTGCAAAGATTGAGAAATTTGATGCTGTTGAGAATATAGATGAAATTCTTAATGTAAGCGATGGGATAATGGTTGCTCGTGGGGATTTAGGAATAGAAGTTCCTTTTTATAAGGTTCCAAGCATACAAAAATCAATAATCAAAAAAGCTAACGAAATAGGTAAACCAGTAATTACTGCAACTCAAATGCTATTTTCTTTAGCAAATAACAAAAGTGCAACTAGAGCAGAGATAAGCGATGTTGCAAATGCTGTGTTAGATGGAACTGATGCAGTTATGCTTAGCGAAGAAAGTGCAGTTGGAATTGACCCTGTAAATGCCGTTAGCATTATGGCTGCAACTATTAGCGAAGTAGAGAAAATCTATCCATATTGCAATTTTAATCACGATAAAAGAGATATGACTGATACCATCGCAGCATCAGCTGTGCAACTTGCAAAAGATATTAATGCAGACGCATTGATTTGTCTTACAAGTAGTGGTGCAAGTGTTAAAAAAATGGCAAGATATAGACCTGATACAAAGATAATAACAATGAGCCATTGTGATAAAACACTAAAAAGCCTTAGTATTTGTTGGGGTCTTAGTGAAGCTTATGTGGTTGATAAGGCAGGTAGTTTGCACGAACTTTTACAAAATTGTGTAAGAGTAGGGGTAAAAAAAGGCATTATGGATAAGAGTAAAAATTATGTTATTACAGCAGGTTATCCTGTAGGAGAAACAGGTAGCACGAATTTAATCAGAGTTCTTGGAAAAGAACAAATAGAGTATTATTTAAACTTGTAGAAAAAAAGGAATTTAAAATAGGCTTTTGCTTATTTTAAATTCTAAAAAATGAATGATATTTAAACTTATATTAAATAATAATTATTATAATACTTATCAATAATTATGAAAGGAAGTTTAAATGAAGAGAATATTCTTAAGCTCAACTTTAGCTTGTGTTTTAGCAAGTTCTTTAAATGCTAGTTATGTAATAAAACCAAATGAAATGATTGATATTTATGATGATAGTATTAATAAAACTAGCATTCAAGCAAATCTTATTAAGTCTTTAAATCCAGATGATAGTTTTAAGTGGCATTATGCAAGATACTTTGAAGGCAAATCAAAAACTGATTTGTATTTTAGAGATATTAGCGTAAGAGATGATAAATTACTAGCAGCAGGGAGCTATCATTCATCAATAGTGTTATTTGATTTAAAAAATGACAATATTGTTTATAATGATTTTTACGCGATAAAAGATGCTGATCATTCTGAATTAGGTAAGAAATATCCAGAAGCTACCGACGATGCAAAAAAACAAGAAAAAGTTAAAGAAGATAGCAAAACAGATAATAATAATGATGATGAGTGGAGTGGGGCAAGTGAGCTTTTCGTAGAGCAAGTAGAATTTATAGATGATAAAACTGCTTTTGTAAATACTATGCCAAAATATTTAGGAAGAGATAATAAAAATGCTAGACCATATTTGCACCATTCAGGACTACATAAAATAAAATTAGATAATAGCGGTGATTTAAAGGAATTAGCCTTTTTAAAGGGTGAATATTTTTTGTTTAGAAAATACAAAGATGGTGTAATTGCTTTAGATGATAAAGAAACTTTTAGTATTTTTGATAAGAATTTAAAATTGATAAAAAGCTTTAAGATTAAAGATGTAGTAAAGGCTGATGTTAGTCTTGATAGATTATTTGTGCTTGTAAAAGGCGAAAATAAAGGCATTTATGAATACGATATTAAAAAATCTAAACTAAATAAAATCGCAGATTTTAACGCACAATATTTTGGTCGTCCTATAAAAGCTACTACAAGCCCTTTTTTAGTAAGTCCTGATGCAAAAAATATTTATTATACAACACCACATAATTATAATTCTAAGCTATGTAAAGTAAGTGTATTAAATCATACAACAGAGTGTTCAAATACAGGTTTTGCTTTATATTCTGGCTCTTATGCTATTAGTCCAGATGGTAAAACTTTGGCTTATACTTTTGGAGATAGATTAGGGCAAACTAGCATTTTTAATATTGAAAATAAGCCGTATTTAGCAGGAAGTATTAAGGGTGGGAATGTAAGTTATGCCGCTACATTTAAAGACAATAATACATTAATTGTTTCTAATAATCGTAGAAATATTGATATTTATGATTTATCAAAAGGCAAAAGCATTAGTATAGATGATAAATTTGAGAATTTAAAAGCAAATATTTTTAGTTTTATTGCACCAAATATGGAAAACATTAAAATTAAGATGAAAAATAGTGGTGGAAAAGAAAAAATAAAATCAGATATTATTTTTCCACAACATATTGATGGGATAAATATTGTTTATCTTTTACCTGATGAGTTTGCAGATTTTGTTGATGAAAAAGGTAAAATTTTTGCTTTACCAAAAAATGATTTAAGTGGGGAATTTAGCGTTATATTAAAGCTATGTGAAAACGGCAAAATAATTCGTGAAGAAGCCTTAACAACTCCATTTAATATAAAAGTTAGTAAGTGAAAGAATTTGTTTTTTCTTGTTTTAGCACAAAATGTGTTGTTAAATTAGAAGCTAGCGAATATGAAGCTTCTAATTTAGCTATTAAATGTTTTGAGCTTTGTAAGAATCTACATTTAAAATATAATTATTTTGATAATTCTTCGCTGGTATCTAAAATTAATAATAAAAGCAAAAATCGTATAAAATTAGACCAGCAAACTATGATGATTTTGCAAAAACTCTCAAGTCTTAGTGAAATTACTAATTATGCTTTTGATATTACATTAATCAATAAAAAATTAAAAAATAATGCAAAATATGGTAAAAATTCATATTTTTTATCTAAAAAATTTATAGAATTTGAAGATATAAATACAAAAATTGACTTAGGTGGTGTGATTAAAGAATTTGCAGTTGATGAATGTGCTAAAATTTGTGAAAAATACAAATATGTGATTAATTTTGGAGGGGATTTAAAGACTAATAAAGAAATATTTGTAAATATTAAAAATCCTAAAAATCCACAAGAAGCTATTAAAAAATGGCAAATCTTAAATCAATCGCTAACAACTTCAGCACAATATGAAAGAGCAAATCACATAATAAATACAAAAGATTTTAAATACTCTCAAGTTAGTGTAATAGGAGAAAACACGCTTAGTTGTGGGGTATTTTCAACTGCTTTGTGCTTTGAAGAATTTATTTTGCCTAAAGAGTATTTAGCAATTTGCATTGATTTTAATAACGAAATAAAATACCAATCTAATCGCGACAGGTAATTTAATATATTTTAAGTGAAGTGAAAATAAAGATAGTTTTATTATATTGCTTTAGAACAATCTTGATTAAAAATATTGTTATAAATGCTTGCTTTTTAGATATTTAAAGAAAAATAGCAATAATTTTTGTATTACTTTCATAAAATAGATAAAATTACAAATACTGCTTCTTATCTTACTCATTGCAACATAATTTGTTATCAAAATCATTATTAAGAGTATTTTTAAAAATTTAAATATATCTTTATGAATAGTGCTTAAAACTATTGCTTGTTATATTTTATTTGTAATATTTTACTAATTTTAATATGTTTGTCTTGTTAAAATAATTAGAAGTTTTATTGAGTTTTATGTCTATTAATATAGTTTTGTTGTGATTTTTTATATTGTGCTATCAATTTTAAATTCTATTTTTTTGCAAATAATTATATTGCGAATTTAATATTTAAAATATTTGTTTTATTTTAGATACGAGCTAAAAATAAAATTAAGGGAAATAAAAAAGTGGCTCCGGATGTAGGATTCGAACCTACGACCAAGCGGTTAACAGCCGCCTACTCTACCGCTGAGCTAATCCGGAATAAGTAGTAATCGTTAAGTAAAAGCGTAATAATAGCCAAGAAAATTTTGTTTGTCAAGAGTTTTTTGAAAAAAATATAAAAAAATGTGAAATTTAATAAAAAATGCTTTTAGTCAAAATGATTTATTGACTTAAAAGCACTTATAAATTATAAGTTTTTAAATAGTTTATAAGCAGGATTTATAAGCAATGCAGCGCAAAATGCTTTTGCAATATCAGTTACTATGAAAGGATATAACCCTATACTAAGTATTTTATCCTTAGGAACATAAAAGCTTAAAATAAATAAGCCACAAATATAAAGCACCGCAGTAGCTACTAGAGCATATAAACTTAACGCAAAGACATTGTTTATATCATGGTCTTTAGCTTTTCCCATAATATAACCCATAGCAATCAAACCAAAAATATACCCACCACTAGGGCTTAAAATTGCGTGCAAACCACCACCGCTAGCAAATACAGGAAAGCCACACAAACCTTCTAAAAACCATAAAATCAAACTAAATAAAGCTAGTCTTGAGCCTAAAGCATAAGATATAGTTAAAACCACCATAGTTTGCATAGTAAAGGGTATGATGTCTATGCTTATTTTTAAATTAGCAGCAAACGCTATTAAAATACTTGCTAGTAATACTTTAGCTGTATTGCTTGCGGTATTTTTCTTTAAGCAAAAACTTTTTAAAGCTGCTAACATAATCCCTCCTTTGTAAAATTAAAAAATGATTATATACTAAAAATAATATTTATAAAGGAAGAATTATGAAAAAACATTTAATAGCCACTAGAGTAGGGGCGTTTTATTTAGAAGATGATAAAATTACGCCTTTTATTTACGATGAAGCCCCGACTGATTTGATTAATCATTATACAAGCAGAATAAATCATAGTTCAAGAATTAAAAATCCTTGCGTTAGGCGTGGATTTTTAGATGGTTCTAAGGATAGATTAGATGATGAGTTTATAGAGATTTCTTGGGATAAGGCCTTTGAATTAATTGCAAATAATCTTAAAAAATATTATGAAAAGTATGGCTCTAGCAGTATTTACGCTGAAAGTTACGAATGGGGTGGGGTAGGTAAAATCGGCTGGGGTAGAATGCTAATTCATAGACTTATCAATGCTCTTGGTGGCGGGGTCTTTGAGTTAGGAGATTATTCAACCGGCTCTGCAATAGCTAGTATGCCTTATGTTTTTGGCTCATCTTGTGTTTATGAAAGAGCAACTGATTATAAAGAAATAATCAAACACGCTAAAGTAGTGGTGTTTTGGGGAGCTAATCCTATTATTACAAGTAAAATTGCCCACGATATTCCTATGCACGAACACGAAAAATATCTAAAACAAATGGCTGAAAATAAAGATATTGAAGTAATTTTTATAGATATTAGGGCTAATGAGAGTGCAAAAATGATGAATGCAACAACTCTAACTCCTAATTCAAATTCTGATATGGCAATGGCTACTGGAATGTGCAATTATCTTTATACTAATAACCTTTATGATAAAGAATTTATAGAGAGTAAAACCACAGGATTTGATACATTTAAAGACTATTTTCTAGGCATAAACGACGGTGTAAATAAGGACTTAGAATGGGCTAGTAAGATTTGTGGTATTAGCAAAACTGATTTAGAAAATCTAGCCTTAAAGCTTAAAAATAATCCTAGTAATATTTTATTAGGTAGGTCAATTCAAAGACAATTAAACGGAGAATTTAACTACTTAGCAATAATTTGCTTAGCTGCTATGTGCGGACATATAGGCAAAGATGGTTTAGGGATTGAGTTTAATTTAAGCAGTGGTTGCAAGGGTGAGAGTGCAAAAAATACAGAAAAATTAAGCGATATAAATGCACTTTTAGGCGAAATAAAAGGCAAAAATCATTATATCCCAAGCTCAAGACTTAGCGAGTGCTTATTAAAGCCTAATACAAAAAGCACTTATAAAGATGAAGAAATCATCTATCCTGATATAAAATTAATGATAAATGCTTGTGGCTCATACCTTACCCATCAGCCAAATAGCAATGAGAGTTTAAAGGCTTTAAATAATCTTGAGTGCATTATCACACTTGAGCCTTTTTGGACGGCTCAAGCTAAGATGAGCGATATTGTTTTGCCTATTGCTATTGAAGGGGAGCGTTATGATATAGAGCAAAGCACGAATAAAGAAATAATTTTTGCACTAAAACCTATAAAAGAGCCTTTTTATAACGCAAAAAGTGATTTTGAAATATGCAAAGAAATAGCAAAAAGATTTAATAAATCTTATGAATTTTGCCGTGATTTAGATGAATTAGACTTAGTAAAATTAGCTTATTTAGATATTAAAGAAAGATATTTTAAAAAAGGAATAATTTTAAGTGAGTTTGATGAGTTTTTAGAAAAATCTTATGAAAAAGTGCAGGGCTTAAGCGAGTTAGAGCCTTTTACAAGATTTAAAAACATAAAAAATATTAATTTAAGTATAAAAAACAATATCGCAAAATACGAGCAAAAAGATGAGCTTTTAAGCAAATATCCTTTATTTTTAACTTCTGCACATAGTCCTTATAGACTTCATTCACAACTACATAATAGCGATATAAGAGATAGTGAAAATGATTTAGAGCCTGTTTATTTGCATAAAGATTTAGCTATTAAAAAGGGCATTAAGCAAGGAGATATTGTAAGGGTTTTTAATGATAGGGGTGAGATTTTAGTGGGGGTTAGAATAATTTGTGATATTAATCCTAATAATATTTTGATTTTTCAAGGTGCTTGGTGGCAAATTGATGGTAAAAGGTGCCTAAATGGAAATGTAAATGTGCTAACAAGCTCAAGCCCAAGTTCAGCTGTATCAAATAGCAACACAGCTCACACTTGTAAAGTAGATATAGAAAAATTTAATGGCACTAAAAACTGGGAGAAAGACTGCTTTAAAGCTCCGAAAATTATTAAGAATTTATAATTTAAATTCTTATTTTAATTATCCTAAAAACTAGGATAATTAAAATTCTTTTTTGTTTAAATCATCTAAAATATTGCTAGCTAGACTATCTACGCTATTTGCAGCTTTATTTGTATCATTTGCAATATTATCATTTTCTTTACTTAGCTCATCAATTTCGTTTATGGTTGTATTGATTAGATTAATTGCTTGAGTTTGCTCATCTATACTCATACCAATATCGTGAATTTGTTGGACTAATAATTTTACATTAGCTTCTACTTGATTTAATGATGAGCTAGTGTTATTAGCTAATTTGCCAACTTCACTTGCAACCACGCTAAATCCACGCCCATGCTCACCTGCACGCGCTGCTTCAATAGCAGCATTTAAGGCTAATAAATTTGTATCTTCTGCAATGCCTCTAATAACATCAATAACGCTTTTTATGCTATCGCTTTGTTGAATGATTTCTTGGCTTTTTTGAGCTACTGCAGTCATTGAGCTTGACATTTGATTGATTGCTACTGCACTTTCTTCAAGGTTGTTTTTAGCCTTTTTGCTACCATTTAATAAAAGCTTCATATTTTCTTTTAAATTATTAGAATTTGATTTTAAAGTATTGCTTATATTTTCTTGAGAATAAAGCATATTTTTAATTTCTTGTTGCAAGGTATTTAGGCTATTTTCTATTTCTCCTATTGGGTTTTTTATATTATTTTTGAAATTCATATTTGAGTATTCTTTTAATAGCTCATCAATTTGGTTAATATCTTTTCCTATTTTTAGTTTTAGAGTTTGCAACATTTCTTTTAGAATTTCTTTTAATTCTTTTATTTTTGGATTGTAAGGTTCGCTGGTTATTTCATTGTTTAAACTACCTTGTTTAATAGAATTTGTAATATTTGTAATTTCATTTATACAGGTTTGGTCTTTTTCATAATTTTGCTTTAGTTCTAATACGGTTGCATTTATTTGCATAGCCATTTTGCCAAATTCGTCTTTGTTGTTTGTGATTATTTTATCTACATCATTGCTTTTATATCTTAAAAAATCAAAAAAACTATTAAGACCAGTATTGATTAAAGTAAGGTTTTTAATGATATTTTTAGATATTACATAAGCTAAAAACATATTTAAAATCTGTGCTAATAAGGCTATTATTATTTGAATAATTATTTCTTGTTGAGCTTCAGACTTATTTATATTTGCTTTATTTAGAATTTGATTTGTTATTTCGTTTTCTAATTTTTTATAATCTTCTATCACATTAGTAGCTACTTGGAAAAATTCATTTGCATTTATATTAAAATTACCATTTATATTATTATTCATAGTAGTTGATATAAATTCTTGAAGTTTTTTATAACTTTCAAGATTTGAAAGATTTTTTAAATATTCATCTATAAAATTAATTTTTAATTCTTTTAATTCTTTTAATTTTCCAGAAATACTTGTATTTAGGTAACTAATGTTTGAAAAAGTGTTAATATCCATAGTATTTGCATTAAATACTCCGTTTAAAGTCCCCCTTAATAAGCCATATCTTTCTTTTGTAGTAGCTACTAAATTAAGAGCATCGCTTAAACTAGCATAGCTTTCATCAAGACTTTGAGAAATATCTTTAACTTTTTTGATTTGTTGATTTATTAAATTAGTATAATTTTGTAATACTACAGCTCTATTAGCCTTATTATCTACCATATTTCTTAGATTATCAACTTCGTTTTTTAAGTCGTTATTTAAAATAAATTTAGCTCTATGTTCTATTAAAGTTTGTTTATTTGCACCAGCTAAAAATCCTACGCTAAGCCCACGCTCAACTTGTAATAAGTGAATTATTTCGTTGGTTTGAGATATTATCTTTACGCTATCTTGTGCAGTTATTGAAGAATTATATGTCTTATAACTATTTTTAATTAGCAAAATATTATAAATTAATAATATAATTAAAAATGTGCTTGTAAGCAATAAAAGTTTTTTAGAAATAGATATTTTAGAAATCATAAGTCCCCTTAATTAATAGATTTAGATTTTTATTTTAAAGTTTTTTAAAGAATTATATAGATTTTAGGAGAATGGATGAAATTTTTTTTAATTTTTTGTATGTTTTTTTCAACATTACTAGGTAGCTCATTTAAAGGAAGTGATTTTGATGAGTTAAAAAGTATTGATGTAAGAGATTATTATATTAGCGAATATATTGATGGTATGGGTGCAAACTGGGATGGTAAAAAGTTATATAATAATCATAATCAAACTTATGAAATTAGCAAAGATTTTACAAAGGATTTTCCACCTTTTGAGATAAAAGGTCTTTTATTTTGTGGGACAGATTATTATGATACCTTTAATGATGTTATGTTAAACAAGCTTAAATGTGCTAAGTTTTATGTGGTTGATGTCCCTAATCAAAAGGGAGATTTAAAGGATAGATTAAATTATTTAAGAGATTATTTAAAAGAACACCCTAATAAAAATATTACATTCGTAGTTCAGAATGAATTTAATAGTGAAGATGAATTTGTAGATTTTTTTAATGAAGTTATATTAAAAGAATCAGAGGGCGTATATTTACACAAAAAGAACACTAATTATGATGTTCCAAGACAAGATAAAATAGTTCAAATTAGAAAATTTTATAAAGACAATTGCGTTATATCAAAAACTAATTTAAACAATGAAGGTAAGCTAATTAATTATGAATGCCAATGGAAAAAGATTAACGCTTTAAGAGCTCTTACTAAATTTACCGATGAAAAATTAAATAATAACGAGCTTACAACTATTACTATAGGCAGTGGTTTTAATATAAACGAAATTAATAAACCATTAAACATAGGAACCAAGATTGCATTTAAGTATTATAAACTTGATAAAGATGGAAAACCTATGCATAGCGTATTTATTAGAAGTTTTTAAGGAGTGGGTATGAAAAAATTATTATTTGTTGCTAGTTTTATTGCTGTATTTTTTAGTGCTTGCAGCGATGAAGCTAAAACTACAAGTATTAAAACTGGAGATATATTAACTTTAAAAAGTTGGGATAATCAAGAAATAAAAATCAAAAGAGAAGAAAATGGCTTTAGTTTGGTTGATAGCAATAAAATTTTAATTATTGATATATTTGGGACTTTTTGTCAGCCTTGTAGAGCCGAAGCTCCAATGCTTTTTGATATACAATCAAAGCATTTAGATGATTTAGTGTTTGTTGGATTATCTTATGCAGAAGAAGCAGATAATGAAAAATTAAAAGAATTTGCAAAGAACTATAATGCGTATTATTTTTTAACAAATGATAAAAGAGCAGATTTGATAGTAGAAGCAATAACAGATGATATAAAATATAATACTCAGGTTCAATTACCTTTTAAAGTAATGTTAAAAGATGGTAAATATCAAAAATTAGGAAATGAGTATTTTATTTTAGGTAAAGCCGATGAAGGATTATTAAGAGAAAGTATAAATAAAGCAAAGGAAAATAAATGAAAAAATCTTTAATCTTATTAAGTGTATTAGTGTTGTTTGGTTGTGTAAATACTAACAATGTTGAGGTAGCAAAAGAAGTGAAAAAATTAGAAAATAAAGAATATAAAATATCAAAAATTATAGTTAAAGACACAAATAAAGAATATAGCAATTCTAGTAATTGGTCTTTAATAATTGAAGATAATAAATTAGGAATGTTTGTAGGTTGCAATAGAATTTTTAGTGCTATAAAACAAGAAAATAATAATATTTATTATGAAAATCCAGCAAGCACAAAAATGATGTGCCCTAATCAAGTAATGGAAGTAGAAAACGCAGTTGCTAGTAGTCTTACAAGTATGCAAATAATAGAAAATGGCTTAGAAAACGATAAAGTAAAAATTATTTTTGAATAATGATTTTTCTAGCAAACAAACCAATTAATATTAGCTCTAATTCTTACGCTTTAAAATTAGGTAAAAAATTAGGGCTAAAATTAGGATATTCAGGCACACTTGACCCATTTGCTAGCGGGGCATTACTCTGTGCTGATAAAAAACACGCAAAATTATTTCGCTTTTTAAATCTTGAGCCAAAAGTCTATGAAGCAACGATTTGGCTTGGTGCAATTAGCCCTAGCTTGGATAATGAAAACATAAGCTTTTGTAGTGTTAAAGAGCCTAGTTTAGAGCAAATTATGCAAGCTTTTGCTAAGTATCAAGGAGATATAACTTACACTCCGCCTATATTTTGTGCTAAAAAAATCAATGGTAAAAGAGCGTATGAGTTAGCTAGAAATGGCGAAAAGGTTGAGCTAAATGAGTGTGTAATGAGTGTAAAAGCGGAGTTTTTGCATTATAATTTCCCTTTTATTAGTTTTAGATTAAGTGCTAGCAAAGGCACTTATGTTCGTTCATACGCCAAGCTAATTTGCGATGAATTAGGTGTAAAAGGGACTTTAAGTGCTTTAAGAAGACTTAGTGAAGGCGGCTTTAAAGAATTTAAAAATTATGATGCTTTTGGAAGTGTTGGTTTAGAAGAAAATTTTTATTTAGGCGATATAAACGACTTGCTATTAGGCAAAAAATTAAGCTTAAATGATTTTAAAAAACAAGATTACAAAATTTATAAAATAGATTTAGGAGATTGTTTTAGCATTATTAGATTAGATGAAAAAATAGAATATATTTTAAATAAGGTGGAAAAATGTTAGTAGTATCAAGAAATGCAGGTGAAGGAATAGTTATTGATGGTGGGATTAAAATTAAGATTTTTGAAATAAAGGGCGATTCGGTAAAAATCGGTATAGAAGCTCCTAAACAAACTTTAATTTTAAGAGATGAATTAGTAGATTCTATAAAAGATGAAAATATCCAATCAGCTGCATCTTCAAGTGAATTGTTAGATAGTTTAGTAAGCTCACTTTCAATGTATAAAAAAGATAAATAATGAAAGCTTTTGCAAAGATTAATATATTTTTAAAAATCACAGGCAAAAAGGATAATTATCATCAATTAATTTCAAGATTTTATAGGATTGATAATTTATATGATGAGCTTTATTTTATACCTAAAAGCGAAGCTAGGAATTTAGATAAAACTTTAATTCCTAATTCAAATTCTTTATTAAAAATCAATGGAATTACTTACGAAAATGAGTTTAAACAAGATGAATTGATGGATAAATTTTATTTGATAAATGATAATTTAGTAAGTAATTTTTATTCTAAAAGCGATATTTTTTCAAAAGTTTTAAGTTTGATTGATGAGAATTTAAAACAAGAATTTCAAAATAATTTCGCTTTAGTTTTACACAAAAATATCCCTACTTTTGCAGGACTTGGCGGTGCTAGTTCTAATGCTGCTTGTTTTATAAAACTATTAAATGATATAAAGCCTTTTGATACTAAAGCAATTGCTAGGCTTAGTGGGGCTGATGTGAGCTTTTTTGAAAGCGGGCTAAAGAGTGCTAATGTTAGTGGATATGGTGAGATAATTGATGATTTTAGCGATGATTTATGCGATTTTTCATTAGAATTTAGCACACCTTGTAGCACAAAAGATGTTTTTAGCGAATTTGCAAAAGAGCCAAAATATTATGAAAATGACGAATTGAGTAAATTAAAGACAAAAGAGCTTTTAAATAATTTTACAAATTATGAATTAAATGATTTGCTAAAACCTTGCAATGCTTTATATTCTATCACTTTAGACTATGCTAATAAGGGCTTATTTTTAAGTGGTAGTGGGGGTAGTTTTTTTAAACTTAAATCATAATTTATCTAATTTGCTTTAGTTTAGAATTGTTTATTTTAAACATTTTTGATGAACTTTTTTGAGCTAAATCCAAATCCACAATTACATTGGCTATATTTTTTGCATAATTTATATCAAATTCATATCCGTGCAAATTTGCACTACTTGAGTATAAATATTTAAAATTCTTTAAAAATAAACTATGTTTATTATCATTTACTAGCCTAAATGATATTTGGTTTTTATATATAAAGGTTGTTTTTTTAGCTTTTCTTACTTGATTTTTAAATTTATTTGGAACTCTTGCAAGGTTTTTAAGGCTAGTTAGATATGTGCTTGTGATTATGCAAGGTTTATTGATTTCTCTTTTTTTAGCTAAATTAATTTCTTTATAATCTTTACTTAAAAATCCAGCTGTAGTATCGGTTTGTGCTAGATAAATCATTTAACAAAACTTGGAATTTTATTTAATATCATAGTTGTAAAATCTATCATTTGATTCATCATCCAAGGCATTAAAAATATAATAATTACTACGACTAAAATGATTTTTGGCACAAAACTTAAAGTCATTTCGTTAATTTGGGTTGTCGCTTGAAATATACTTATTAAAAGTCCTGCAATAAGTCCAGCTAAGAGCATCGGAAGTGATAATAAAAGTGCTATTTTAAAAGTTGATACCCCAAGTGCAACTAAAGTGCTTTCCATATTAATCCTTATCATCAAAGTGTTAAACAATTTTAGGCAAAATTACTTAACTATTTATTATTAAAAAACAAGGAATACCCATTAGAAACGATTTTATTAAATTATTAAAAGAAATAGACATAAACCTTTGGCTACTTGTTTCTATATTTATTACACATTGTGTTTATTGTTTTTTGTTTTTAATTAATGGTATTTTTCCTATGGCTATTTTTAATATTTACTCAATAACGAGTTATTTTGTAGCAATTTGCTTTTATTTAAAAGACAAAATAACAGCAGCGTTTTTTGTAGCATTTGCCGAAATATTTTTACACCAAATTATGGGTTCTTATTATTTAGGGTTTGAAAGTGGATTTAGCACTATTATGATGTGCTTATTTTTCTTGCAATTTACATTTTTTAGCAAGTGGCTTTATAGAATATCAGTAAGTTTATTTTTGCTTTTTAGCATATATGGTTTATATTATTTTAGACATTATTTAGTAGGTGAATATAGTAATAGTCAAGATTTGTTTTTCTATATCAATACATTTTCAAGCTCTGTTTTTATGTTAATTTATGGTGGTCTTGCAACGGTTACTTCAAATAAAAAATTATCCGACTTAACTTATTTGGTTTATAGAGATTTTCTAACAGGTCTTTTTAATAGAAAATACTTTGAAGAAAAGATAATTCCTAACTTCAATAAAGATGAATCACTTTTAATAGCAATTTGTGATATAGATAATTTCAAAAGAATTAATGATACTTATGGTCATGATATAGGCGATATAGTTTTAAAAAGTGTAGCATCAGCAATTCAGTATGAAATGTTAGGGCTTAAAGGCGTTGTTTCTAGATGGGGTGGCGAAGAATTTGTAGTGAAATTAAATGTGAAAAACAATCAAGAAGCAGAATACTATATGAATGTAGTAAAAAATTCAGTTTCAAAACAAGAATTGAAAAAATATAACATAAAACCAACTATAACAATTGGTGGTATTTTTATTAAAAATCCTTGTAAAGATAGTTTTGAGCATTATTTTAAAATTGCCGATCAAGAATTATATTTTGGTAAAAAAAGCGGCAAAAATTGTGTAAATATACAAGTTTCATAATTTTTTTATAATTAAGTTTAATTTAAGAAAAAAAATATATAATTCTGTCTTTATTTCATAAGTGCGGGAATAGCTCAGTGGTAGAGCACAACCTTGCCAAGGTTGGGGTCGCGAGTTCGAACCTCGTTTCCCGCTCCATTATTTTACATATTTTGCCCAGATGGCGGAAATGGTAGACGCAAGGGACTTAAAATCCCTCGGTAGTTTTTACCGTGCCGGTTCAAGTCCGGCTCTGGGCACCATAAGGTGATATAGCCAAGCGGTAAGGCATGGGCCTGCAAAGCCTTGATCCTCGGTTCAAATCCGAGTATCACCTCCAATAAGGCTTTTGCAAAAAATCTTTTATCGCTTGTTTGATAATTTTTCGGGAGATGGCTGAGTGGTCGAAAGCGGCGGTCTTGAAAACCGTTGAGGTGCAAGCCTCCAGGGGTTCGAATCCCTTTCTCCCGGCCACTTCATTTTTAACAATCTTTTTCATTTTATATTTTTTTAAAAAAGTATTTTGTTCTAGCTTTTTTAGCTCCTTTGTTAGAAGAAAATATTTTAATTGAGTGTTGAAAAACACTCAATATATTTTAATTAGAATTTAATTCCGAATTGATTTATTAACAAACCATCAAGCATTCCATTAAATTGGTCTAAAAATCCCATTTCTTTTACTATTGTAAGTGCAAAATAAGATGAAGTGATAGGTCCAGCACTTGTGATTATATTTTTACGAACTACTACAGGCTCATTTAATCTTCTTCCTTTAATTCCTTCTTCACAACCTGGATAGCAAGTAAATTCATCACTTAAAACCCCAGCATTTGCTAAAACTATTGGAGAAGCACAAATTGCTGCTATTAATTTGTTTTGAGAATTTAAATCTTGTAAAATTGATTTGATTTTTTCACTATTTTTAAGATTTGTCATACCACCAAAACCACCTGCTAGAGCAATTGCATCAATGTTTTTAGTATCAACTTCGCTTAGTTTTACCTTAGCTTTTAAAACCATACCAGTATCTAGTGTAACTTCTAAATTATCATCTAAACTAGCACAAATTACATTTATATTAGCTCCATAATTTTTCGCTCTTAGAAGAATATCAATAATGCTAATTAATTCAATATCTTCAGCTCCATTTGCCATAGGCACTAAAATATTTTTCATTTTTACTCCTTTTAATTAGATTAGAGAATAATATTAATTAAAATTAAGTAATTAATTGTTAATATTCATTTTCAAATTTTTTAAAAAGGATATTGATGGATACAACAATTCAAGATGTAAAAGCCACAACCACAGAAACTCTGAATAAACTAATTGATTTGCAAAGTGCAGGTTTTGATTTTGAAGGATTTTTCTTAAAATATGGTTTTAAGATTTTAGGTTCAATTCTTATTATTATTTTAGCATTGTTTTTAATGAAAGTTGTAGGAAAAATTTTAAGAGTTACTTTAATTAAAATTAGCACAGATGAGACTTTAACCAATTTCTTAGTTAAGCTTGTAAAAATTATAATTTTAGTTGTTGGAATTCTAGCAGCACTTAATAATGTTGGTGTTGATACGACTTCATTCGTTGCTTTATTTACAGCTACATCTTTTGCTATATCTTTTGCATTTAAAGAAACTTTATCAAATATAGCTGCGGGTGTTTTGGTTGTAGTGTTTAGACCTTTTAAAATAGGTGATTATGTAAAATTTGGTGCAGGAGAAGGATTTGTATCTGATATATGTTTGTTTTCAGTTACGCTTAGAACATACGATAATACAAATATAATAGTTCCAAACTCAAAAGTTATAAGCGATAATATTTATAATTATTCTCGTGAAAAAACAAGAAGAATTGATTATTCTAAAGTAATTGACCCATCAACTTTATGTGATGTTAGAAAAGAAGTTGAAACAGCATTAGGTCAAAATGAATTAATTTTAAAAAATCCAGCAATTTATGTTGGGGTTAAAAATGTAAATGATACTAATATAGAAATAGCAATTCAACTATGGGTAAAAAATGAAAATTATGAAAAAGCTTCAATGCAGGTAAATGAAGCACTTGCAAAGATATTTATAAAATAATTTTAGAATTTGAAATGAGATTTTTATCTTATTTCAAATTCTTTTTTTCACAATAAAACTTAAAACATAAGCAATCATAAAGCAAAAACAAGCAAGTAAAATTATACAAGCTCCACTGCTTAATTCATAAGCAATACTTAAAATTAATCCACCTAAGCAAAAAAATAGCGATAATAATACAGAAATAATCATCATAGATGAAAGCTTAGTGCAAAACATAGAAGAAATATAGCTAGGAATACAAAGCAAAGCTAGTATTAAAACCATTCCAACTACTCTTAAACTAATCACTATACAAACAGCGGCTGCAATTATTAGCATATAATAAATTAGATTTGCATTAACACCATTTGCCTTGCAAAACTCACTATCAACGCTAACTCCTATTAATTGTCTATAAAACACAAAAGCCATTATGATAAAAGCTATATCAGCACTTAACATAATATAAATATCACTTAATTCAACTGCCAAAATAGCTCCAAATAAATAGCTAAAAACTATGGAATTTGAATTAGGACTTAAATCGCTAAGCAATATCCCAACACTCATTCCAAAAGCCCATACTACACCAATTACAGCATCTTGATTTTTGTAATTTCTTGATAAATATGCAATCAAAATAGCACAAGCAATAACAAAGGCTAAAGTACTAAGCATCGTGCTAACTCCAAAATAAAGCGAAATCCCAAGCCCACCATAAGCTGCGTGAGAAATACCACCTACCATTGCTACAAGGCGATTTGTAAGAACAAGCGCTCCTATAATCCCACAAGCAATGCTTACTAAAACCGCTGCTAAAATTGCATTTTGAATAAAATTATAATTTAGATATTCCATAATTTTCCCATATATCAACTTCGCATAAATTATTTTTATGCGTTGCTAAGTGTAATAATTTGTTGCTATCAAGACCTTTTGTGATTTTGTGTAAATGTGCGGTCTTGCTAATATGAATTAATTTATTTGCATACGAAGAAATTAAAGCTATATCGTGGCAAACACAAATTATGCTAATTCCTTGATTATTAAGGCTTTTTAATAATTCAAACACTTCTATTTGTCCTTTTGCATCAATACTAGCAGTAGGCTCATCAAGTAATAATAATTCACAGCCACTAAGTATTGCTCTAGCTATTAAAACTCTTTGCTTTTGCCCGCCACTTAAACTTGCAAATCTTTTATTTGCATAATCTTTTAAGCCCAATTTTTCAAGTGCTAAAAGTGCATTTAATTTATCTTGTTTTGAATTAAAAAAGAATGAATTTCTTTTTAAAGTTCCCATCAAAACCACATCTAAAACATTGATAGGGAAACTAGGATTTATATTAGCAACTTGCGGAACATAACTTAATTTATTTGTGTTTATAATAATTTCGCCTTTACTTGGTTTTAACAAACCCAATAAAAGCTTTAAAGTTGTGCTTTTTCCACCGCCGTTTGCTCCTATAATTCCTACGAATTCATTTTTTTCTACATTAAAACTAATATTGCTTAAAATCTCTTCCGTATCGTAAGAAAAGCTTACATTTTTTACTTCAATCATCCAAAAAATCCTATAAATAATCCAACGCATATTACAAATACAAGGCTTAAAATCTCTATTTTTGAGTTAAATTTAAATCTTGTTATTATAAATGCACTTAAAAATATAGCTAAACTCATACCTAATGCGATTAATAAAGCCGCTATAAAAGCTCTAGCACCTAAGCTACTTATAAAACCAATTACTAAAATAAGTCCAGGACAAGGCAATAAACCTATGCTAAATGCTAAGAAATTATCAAGAACTTTTTCTTTATTTACTACATTTAAAATTCTATTCTCATTAGCCACACTAAAGCTTTTTATATTATTTGGTGTTTTTGCAATTTGTGAAATTTGTGGTTTTTTTAGTTTTAAATAAAGCAAAATAAGTGCTAAGAAACTTATTAAAAATCCTGAAATTTTATTAAGATTTAAAAGATTAAATAAAGAGAAAAAACTAGCAATTATAAAGGCATTTGCTAAGTGAATAAAACCTACTTTTAGACTAAAAAATAATATTTTTTTCTTAGAGTTCATAAAATAAGCTGCGGTTATGCTTTTTCCGTGACTTGGTAATAAAGCGTGAAAAAAGCCATAAATTAGTGCGATAGGATATAAATATATGCTATTGTCTTTTAATAATTCAAGCATTTTGCTCTGTAATTTTGCTAATTTTTCTAATAAAATATCATAAAATGATTTTGAAGTGTTGGTTTCAAATTCTTTTGATTTTTCTACTTTTTCATCTACTTTTTGAGCTATTTTTTCTATTACATTTGCTTTTTGAAATTCATAATAAACTGCATTTAGATTAATGTTTTCATTAATGCTAAAACCATCTACTTTATAGGTATTTTCTTTTATTTTAAAATTAAAAAACCCATCTAAATCCTCTACCGAAAACATTAAAACTCTATCAATTTTAGGACTAAAATCATAATCTATAAAGTATTCTAAAAAAAGCTCCTTATCAAAACTTACTTTAATATCTTTAACAATAAATTTGATTTTTTTGCTTTCTCCGAATGGCAAATCATAATATTTTAAAGTAGTTAAAAAATCTCTAGGTAGTAAATAATCAAGCAAAGCAGCACGAACGGCTACTAATTCTTTTTCATCTAAATTCTTGTCATTATTTAAATCATAGCCGTCTAATAGTGTTTGTGAAAAATTAGAAGAAAATTCCCATGAAATGGAATTTCCTTTAAAGCTAACATGAGCAGTTGGCGTATATAAAGCACATAAAGCACAAGCGTATATATTAATGCTTAGAACAATTATCGTTAATAATTTTCGCAAAGTTTAAAAGCTCCTTAGATAATTCATTAGAAAGTTGATTGATTTCTACTAATTTTAATCCACTTTCCTTGTGAATGGTTTTTGCTAATTTATCATTAAATTGCGGTGCTTTTAAAACAAGGCAAGCTTTTTTATCTTTTGCAATTTCTATGATTTTTGCTAATTCACTAGGTTTTATTTCTTTACCTTCAAATTCTAAAGTATATTCAACAAGATTATATCTTTTAGCAAAATATCCCCACGATGGATGAGCACTTATAAAACCTTTTACATTCACATTTTTCGTTAAATCATATATTTTTAAGTTTAATTCATCTAATTCTTTTTCATAATTTTTTAGATTTTCATCAATTGTTTTGCTTTCATTAGGAAAAGCTTCTTTTAAAGCATTAGCTGAATTTTGTGCAATTTGTTTTAATAAAATAGGATCAGTCCAAATATGCACATCTAAGCCTGAATGCTCGTGATGATGTTCGTGGTGATGGTGCTCTTCTTTATGATTTGAGCCTATGTGATGAATTAAGTCTTTTTTAATATCTTTTACGCTCATATTTTTAGGATAATAAGTTGGCCAATTATCCATTTCTTTTAGCAATTCTTCTTGACTAGAGTTGCCAAAAAATATATGAAAATGTTCTAAATCTTTTGTAGGAGCGATATTATGGTCGCTAAATTGCACATATTTAAAAGCCGCATCTTTATTGGTAGCTTCAAATAAATATCTAACACCTTTTTTACCTGATTCATAGGTTAATATTTTGTATCCAATATATTTATAATTTGATTTTTTACTTATACCATTTTGTATAAATTCCATACTATCTTTTGTAATGATTATGCTTTCTACATCGGTTTTATAGCCATTTAGATAATATTCTTTATATTCTTGCTCGGTTTTATCTTTTTTTGCATTTGATTTTAATTTGTAATATTCATCAAAATCTCCATCTTTAGCGTAAGGATAAATTGATTTCCAATCACCAATCCAATCACTTAAATCTCTATTTTTTACATCATTATCATCAAAAATCCCATTATACACATCATTATTATGTTCGTGATGGTGCTCGTTTAATTCTTTATGAGAATAATTATTTTTTTGGATATTTTCATCAGTGTGAATTATTTTTATATTGGTATTTTCGGCAAGTCTTTTAAGCCATATATCTTCAATTTCAACCCCGATACCTAAAAATACTTTAGCCTTACTAAGCTCCATCATTTGCTTTGGTTTTGGCTCGTAAGTATGCGGGTCAGCTCCTGCTGGCATAAGAGTTGTAATATTTGCATTTGGTAATAGTTTTTTAACAATTTCAACTTGTGGTAATATGCTAACTCCTACATTATTAGCTAATAAATACACGCTAGCTAATGAACTTAATAATATCTTTTTCATTGCAATTCCTTTTCATAAATGTTTTAAAGTTGCAAGTGTAGTAAATTGTTGCTTAAATGCAACTTAGTTGCAAAAAATAAATTAGGTTTAAATTTTAATTTTTTTTGCTATTATTTACGAGATGAATTCAGTAAAATTATTAAAAAAGCACGATATCGGTATTACAGAACTTAGAATTTTATTATTAGATGAGCTTTTAGCTGCTAAAGAGCCTATGAGTTTTGATGAATTTAAAACTAAGGCAAATAAAACTACATTTTATAGGACGATGGAGCAGTTTCAAAAGTCTAAATTGGTAAATAAAATTGATTTAGATGGCAAGGGTTATTATCAAATAAATAAAGGTAATAATGCACTTTTTGTGTGTGATATTTGTCATCATACTAAAGATTTGGAGTTTCCAACAATTAATAATTTAAAAGTTAATTCTGTCTTGGTAAAAGGAGTTTGTGAGGAATGCAAGGACAATGATGAATAAGATTATATTTTTAATTGTATTTATTGTTTTTGCTTTTGCAGATGAGAATATATATAAACCTTTAACTAGCATACCTTATGATAAAAAATTAGCTGCCGTTGGTAAAAGATTATATTTTGATGTAAATTTAAGTCCTAATAAAGTATCTTGCAATACCTGTCATAATTTAAATCTTACTGGTAGTGGGACAAATAATTCTGGTATAAATTCTGATAATTTAACAAATCCACCAACAATTTTAAATATTGTATATTCTAATTTATTTTTTAAAGACGCAAATATTACTGATTTAAGAGAACAAATTAAACAAACATTAAAAGACGATATGAATATTACGCCTGATGAATTTAATAGTTGGGTTAAGTTAAATGTAACATATCAAAGATGGTTTAATGAAATAGGATTAGCCGCTAATTATGATAATTTAGTAAGTGTTTTGGTAGAATTTGAAAAAGCCTTAATAACTCTTGATGCTCCTTTTGATTTGTATTTAAAAGGAGATAAAAATGCTATAAGTGATAATGCTAAAAGAGGACTTAAATTATTTAATTTTTATGGCTGCTCGTCGTGTCATAATGGTAGTAATTTTGGAAGTAATATAATTGCTGATATAAATACTAGCTTTTCAGAAGGCTGTAAATTAGAAGATAAAAAAGTAAAAGTGCCTACTTTAAGAAATATTACAATTACCCAACCATATACATATCAAGGAGCATTTAATAATTTAGAAGATATTGTTAGAGTTATGTCTGCTTGTCAATTAGGCATAGTTATGCCAGATAAAGATGTTGATGATATAATAGAATTTTTAAAAACACTTGAAGGAAAAAGACCTAAGATTTTGGAAGAGAAATGAATAGAGAATATAAAAATATAGAAATAAAAACATTTGTTCAAAAGATTTTACAGATTTTCATTGCTGCAATGATGGTTGGCATTTTTGTATGCACTGGAATATTTTTTACCAAACTTCATCAAATAGATATTAATTACGATATAAATAATCACATACACGAAATTATGTTAGATAATCAAGAATTAATGCTAAATATAGAAAGACCAAGTATTTATGCAAATTTTGAAAATAGTGGCAAGAAGTTAAGTGAGATTGATGTTAAAACTAATGAGCTAATTCAAATTCTTAAAAACAATAAACAATTAAATGCTAATGAAGAAGAAAAAATTAAAAGTAGTATAGAAAAATTAAAACAATATATAAAAGATTTTAATAGTTTATTAGGGACTAGCGGAAGTGATTTTAAAAGCTTTAATGTGCTTTATTCTCAATCAAAATTGGTTGATGTAAAACAAAATGTTTTAGAGTATATATTTGCTACTAAAATTAGCGTGAGTTCAATAAAAGGATATATTGAGTTTTTAGACTCATTAATAGAAAATAATACAAAACAAATTATTGATTATAAAACACAATTAATTGAATTAAAACAAAATTATGCAAAAACCAAATTAGATAAAGATAAAGAATATATAGAGCTTTTAGAAGATAAAATATCAACTATTGATGATGAAAAAACATATTTAATATTAAGTAGAAAATTATTAGATGGAGTGAAAAAACTTCACGAAGAAAAAAATGAAATTAAAAATTTCACAGATTTTGAAAATATTTTAACTCAATTAAAATTGCAAGTTTTAAGTAAAATTGAGCATTTAGAAAAGACAAATGACCAATTAGTTTTAGTTGGTGCAATTTTTGCAGTTTTATTAATATTTACTACTTTTATTATTTTTAAATATAGCCTAGATTTAACAAGTGCATTAAATATTTTATATAAAGCATTTTTAAATTCTCCAATTCAACAAGTTTTAATAAATACAAAAAATAAAAAGAATTTATATGCTGAATATGTAAATGATACTTTTACATTCAATGTTCATGCACCAACCGAACAAAGTGAAAGTATAAGAAAAGCACAAGCTGTGAATTTTTATGATTCATTAGATGGAATTATTGATTTGACTGATAGTGCTAAAGGGTTTGATTATGGAACGCTAATTCAAGAAAGTCATAGCAAAATCCAAGCTTATAATGAAAATGATATTACAAGTAGAAAAGAAACTAGATTTTTCTCTGTATTTAGAAAAAATTTAGGTGATAATATTGAGCTGATTAATAAAGTTGATGTAACTAAAAAAATCTTACAAATTAAAGATTATAAAACTAAGCTTGACAATATGCAAAAGAAATTAGATACAGATAGCTTAACAGGTTTATTATCTTTACAGGCTTTACAAGATAGGGAATTAAAAGACGATAAAGCTAATAAAAATAATATTTTCTTATATTTAAAAATTGATAATTTCAATGATTTAAGGCTGAATTATTCAACTATTATGATTGATGAAATTATAAAGATTTTTGCAAATTCTTTAAAAAATGCTTTAAATGTGAAAAATAACGATGAGGTATTAAAAAGCACCAGTATTTATCATTTGCAACTAGACGAGTTTTGTATAGTTTATAAAAACCACGAAGAAGCTATGGCAGCAGCTGATTTGATACAAAATCATTTTAAAACCCAAACAATGAACTCTACACGGGGTAAAAAAAATAAATTTGAGTTAAAAATAAATTCTGGTATGGAACTTAAAGACTTAGAATTAAATATCGGAATTTCAAGTGAGCGTGATATTAGAAAGTCAAATCAAGAGATTATTAATAGACTTGCACAAGCAATCTTAGCAAGTTATGAGACTATTAAAACAAAAGAGCCTTATTGTGTTTATAAAGAAGGTTTAAGTATAGAAAAACAACACGCAGAGCAACAAAGAGTAGTAGGTCAGATAAGATATGCTTTAGAAAATGATAAAATATTTGTGGTTTGTCAAGGTGTGCATAATTCTATCACAAAAGAAGTTTCTTATTATGAAGTATTAGTTAGGTTAAGAGATGAACATAACAATATAGTATCACCGGGACTTTTCTTAGATGTAGCAAGAAAAGTGGGTCTTTATAAAGATATTCAAGAAGTAGTAATTAATAAGGTTTTTGATTTGATAGAGCAATATCCTAATGCGAATTTTAGTATAAACCTAGCTAACTCTGATATTATCAATAAAGAAACTAGAGATGTGTTTGAAGGTAGATTAGAAAAATGCTCTCGCCCAGAAGCTTTATGTGTTGAGATATTAGAAAGCGAAAGTATTGATAAATACGATGATTTATCAAATTTCTTAAAATCAATTTCATTTAGGGGTTGTAAGATAGCAATAGATGATTTTGGTAGTGGATATTCAAACTTTTATAGATTATTAAAAATTAAGTTTGATTATTTAAAAATTGATGGCTCAATTATTGAAAGTTTAGTAATTGATAATAATGCTAGAACCGTTCTTGAAACTCTAGTGGGATTTGCTCATAAGCAAGGTTATGAAGTTGTGGCTGAGTTTGTAAAAAATCAAGAAATTTTAAAAATAGTTCAAGATTACGGAATAGAAAAAGCTCAAGGGTATGAGCTAAGCAAACCTGAAGAACCACATAATATTTTTATTTAGAATTTAAAATAGGAATTTGAAAATCTACTAATATATAAAAAGGAGCAAGAATGAGAAGTGATACTATTAAAAAAGGTTATACAAAAGCACCAAGTAGGTCATTATTAAGAGCCGTTGGGCTAAAAGATGAAGATTTTGCAAAGCCATTTATTGGGGTTTGTAATAGTTTTATAGAGATTATTCCAGGGCATTTTTATCTAAACAAATATGCTGAAATTATCAAAGATGAAATACGCAAAAACGGCTGTGTGCCATTTGAGTTTAACTGCATTGGTGTTGATGATGGTATTGCTATGGGACATAGTGGAATGCTTTATTCGTTGCCAAGTCGTGAATTAATAGCAAGTAGTGTTGAGACGGTTATGAACGCACATAGCCTAGATGCAATGATAGCTATTCCAAACTGCGATAAAATTACTCCAGGTATGATTATGGGGGCTTTAAGAGTGAATGTGCCTACTATTTTTGTAAGTGGTGGAGCGATGGCTGCAGGTAAGCTTAAAGATGGTTCTCAAATTGATTTAAATACAGCGTTTGAAGCGGTTGGCGAATACGAAGTTGGTAAAATTGATGAAGCGAAATTAAAAGAAATTGAATGTGCTGCATGTCCTGGAGCTGGAAGTTGCAGTGGAATGTTTACTGCAAATTCAATGAATTCTTTAATGGAAAGCCTTGGTATTGCACTTAAAGGAAATGGAACTATTTTAGCTTTAACTTCTGAAAGAGAAGAATTATTAAGAAGTGCTGCAAGAAGAATTTGTGAGATTGCAAAGAGCGAAGAGCTAAGCGAAAAATACAAAATTAGAAATATTTTAAATAATAAGAGTTTAAAAAATGCTCTTGTTTGTGATATGGCAATGGGCGGTAGCACGAATACAATTTTACATACTTTAGCAATTGCAAAAGAAGCTTATGCTGATGAGATTGATTTAAAATTAATGCACGAAATTGCTCAAGATACACCACATATAGCTAAGGTTAGCCCAAGTCTACCAGGAACTCATATGCAAGATGTAGGAAGTAGCGGTGGAATATATGCAATAATGAATGAAGTTAGTAAAAAAAGTAAATTCTTTAGCAAAGATGCACTTACTATTAGTGGAGATAGCATAGGAGAACTGATTAAGGATAGTAATCCTGATGGAAAAGCTATAAAAACTTTAAATAATCCATATTCTGAGCGTGGCGGATTATGTGTATTATTTGGCAATATCGCAAGAGAAGGTGCGGTAATAAAGGTAGCCGGTATCGTTGGTGATAAGGTTTTCCGTGGTAAATGTGTTTGCTTTAATTCTCAAGATGAAGCAATAGCAGGGATTAGCAGTGGAAAAGTGGTTGCTGGAGATTGTGTAGTAATTCGCTATGAAGGTCCAAAAGGTGGTCCTGGAATGCAAGAAATGTTAAGCCCAACAAGTCTTATTATGGGTAGGGGCTTAGGTGCGTCGGTTGCATTGCTTACTGATGGTAGATTTAGCGGGGCGACTCGTGGTTTTAGTGTGGGACATTGCTCGCCTGAAGCTGCTGAAGGTGGCGAAATAGGGCTTATTAAAGATGGAGATTTAATAGAAATTGACACTATTAAATGCACTATAAATCTATTAATTGATGATGAAGAAATGGCTAGAAGAAGAGCAGAATTTAAGCCTATTAAAAAAGAGCTTAATTCAAGATGGCTTAGAATGTATCAAAAGCTAGTTAGTAATGCTAGTAGCGGCGGTGTTTTAGACCTTGATGGTTTGAATGAAATGAAATAATTTTAGGGATTTCTTAAGGAAATTCCTAGTTTTGTATTTGAAATTTTTATAGAATTTGAAATTGTTTTTTTACTTTAAATAAATTAATAAAAATCTCTTATTTTATTAAGCTAGGAACAGAGAACCTAGAAAATCAAGTGCAAAAAGGTGCAATTGATTTAGATATAGCTAGACAAACTAAAGATGATAAAATCGCACAAGAGCAAATAAAAACTGCAAACGATATGGAAACTCTAAAACAAAGTCAATTCGCTACAAAAACACAACCTGAAATATTTAAAATGCAAAAGGAAAATCACAAAGCAAACTTAAGCAATACCTATTCAATTATAAATGAGCGTAAGCAAAATATGTTTTTTAAAGACCAAGCTTATAAAGAACAAGAAGAAGCTAAAAAAGTAATGAGTGATTTTAATGAGTTTTCACTCAAGTTTCCTAACTTAAAAGGAGATGATTTAAAGAATGCTTATTATAAGCATTTAAACTATATGCAAATGGCTGCTTTTAATGACCCATTAGTAACAGATACCCCTACTCAAATAGCAAACGCTCAAAAATACTTAGATAAACAGCGTTTATTTGAAAAGCATTTAGGATATACAGGACAAGGCTATCGTGCAAACGAAGATAACTTCAACCCTATTCCTAAAGGTGGTAATAATAGTGTAAATGCTAGTGCTATAATCGGAGCTAATTTAGATGAAGTAAAACAAGCAAAAGAAAAGGTGCAATCTATAGAACAAGAAAATAAAACTACAAATAAAATACTAAAGAGCTTAATAGAAGATAATCCAAACGACCCTAGAATAAAAGAATTAGAACAAAAACAACAAAAACTATTAGCAGATAAAGAAAAATTAAATAATTTTATAAACACTAGCCAAACTCCTATGTTTAATTATAATCTTTTACCATCTGCTGAAGCAAAGGTTACAAGAAGCACGGAAGAAGCAGTAATAAAAACATTAGAGAGTATAAAAGAAATTGATGACTATTTGGACTTTTTAAATGGTAAAAGCATAGATGAGCAAGGAGTTGTAAAAGAAAAATTCTTTACCCCTAATAGTGGATATTTAAATTATATAGGAGATAAAATTGTAGGCGGACAAGGAGCTAGTGAAAGCGTAAGAAGATTTAATTCCTTGATGACTAATTTAGCAGATAAATCGTATAAATTAAAAGTGCAAGGAGATTTTTTTGCCAAGTCTATAACAAACCCTAGCGATTTTTGGACTTGGAGTTCTCAAATTAAAAATGATTTAGATAGAACTAAAAAAACATTACTTAGTAAAATTGGTGCAGAAGTTAATCAGTATTTATCTACTAATCCTGTGTTTTATGATTATATAACTATGAAATATCCTGAAATAAAAATTAAGTAAATTATCCTTAGGCTATAATTAGCCTAAGGAGTTAAGATGAAACATATATTATTAATACTAATTTGCATTTTTTCATTAAATGCAAAGAGCGTTGAAGAGCTATATAACGAACTTTCATATTTAAATAATGATTTTTTGCAAAAGAAATTAGCCGAAAATTATAAGAAATACGGCAAAGAAAATCAAAGCATACAAGAGTATGAAAAACAATATCGTGGATATAAAGAAAAAAGAGCCAATGAAGATTTTAGCGAAGAAAATATAAATAAATATTTTAGTAAGACTAAAAATAAAAGCGTATTAGATAGAGATTATTTTCAAGTAAGACATATAGAACAAGAAAACATAAGTAACGCATTAGATAAATATTATGATGAAATACACGAAAGAGCCTTACAAAATAAGCCCTTTATTAGTGCTGATGATTGGCTAGAAAATGAATATTGGAAATTAAGGGATTTAGTAGATGATATACCTTTACAAAAAGCTATAGTGCAGATACAAACTCTAAGCCTAAGTGAAAACATAAAAGCGTTTTTAGGTGCAGAAATTAGGAAAAAATCATCAATAGAACAAGCTTTAAAAAAATTTTATAAAGATAAATATAATTTAGAACTAAACAAAGAAACAGACAATTTTAGTAGGGATTATTATTATATAAATAATGGCTTTTTAACTTTAAGCGAGAAAGATGATGATAGTAACTTTTTATCACTTTTAGCATTTATTAAATTATATCCATTGGCTAGTTTTTTTATTCTTTCAATAATTATTATTAGTAGCTTTATATTTTTTAGGTTTTTAATAAGAAAAATAATAAACCCTAGCAAAACACGGCTAATTTGCTAGGGTTAGGTGAATTGCTTTAAGCTTAGGCTAAGCCGTGCTTCACTATAATTTGTTTAAGATGTTTAAGAATGGTTACTTAGAACTTTTTTAAGGTTCTAAGTAATGCTATGATTAAAACGATTAAAATAATTGTTTCTCCCATATTACCACCTTTCCACCCTAACAAGCCTAAGGCAAAAAGCAAATCATATTATAAATTAATTTTTATTAAAAACATTTTAAATAATATTTTTATGGTATTTTCCGTTTTAGAAAATACCACTTTTACGGCACTAAAACGACTTTTAGCTTTTAGTTATATTAAGTATAAGAAAGGACAAATAAATGAAAAAACATAAAAAAACAATTTTAATTATAGATTATTCTTATTATTATACTATTTATAAACCCTAGCAAAACACGGCTAATTTGCTAGGGTTAGGTGAATTGCTTTAAGCTTAGACTAAGCCGTGCTTTACTATAATTTGATTAAGGTATTTTCAAAGTAGTTGCTTTACTAGAACTTTTTTAAAGTTCTTAGTAAAGCTATGATTAAAACGATTAAAATAATAGTTTCTCCCATATTACCACCTTTCCACCCTAACAAGCCTAAGGCAAAAAGCAAATCATATTATAAATTAATTTTTATTAAAAATATTTTAAATAGTTATTTAAAATAAATAATTTTTAAAACCAATACTGATTTATTATTTTTATAAAATTACTTAAAATCTTGATTTAAATTATTTTAGGATAATTTTTGTATGATTAACATTTCTATTAACTTTTAACATTTATAATTTTTTAACAAATAAAAATTATTAATAAGGAGACAAATTATGTTAGTTACAAAAAAAGCACCAGATTTTACAGCTCCAGCTGTATTAGGAAACAATACAATAGATAACAATTTTAATCTATATAAAAATATGGGTAAAAAAGGAACAGTAGTATTCTTTTATCCAAAAGATTTTACATTCGTATGTCCAAGTGAAATTATCGCATTTGATAAAAGATTTAAAGATTTCCAAGATAGAGGAATTAATGTAATCGGAATTAGCGGCGATAATGAATTCTGCCATTTTGCTTGGAAAAACACTCCAGTAAACCAAGGCGGTATTGGTAATGTTCAATTTCCTTTAGTAGCAGACCTTACAAAAGAAATTGCTCGTGGTTTTGATGTATTATTTGATGAAGCAGTAGCTTTAAGAGGTTCATTCTTATTAGACGCTGATGGAACAGTTCGCCACGCAGTAATTAATGACCTACCACTAGGAAGAAATATCGATGAAATGATTAGAATGGTAGATACAATGCTATTTACAAATGAGCATGGTGAAGTATGTCCAGCTGGCTGGCATAAAGGCGAAAAAGGTATGAAAGCTGATCCAAAAGGTGTTGCTGATTACCTAGCTAACAATAGCGAAAAACTATAATTTAAAGGCTAGGATTTTCCTAGCCCACTTAAAATTAAATAATTTTTTAAATATTGATTTTTTCACTTCTGTTTTCTTACTCATAAAATTTACTTTTATATTATTTATATTATTTGGTATAAAGTCTTTGTTAATTTTGTGATTATTTATATAAAAATATTTTTTGCTAATATTATTTGCGAATGGAATTTCATTAAAAGATACATTGCCATTTCCAAGTGCTTTAAAAATCTCATCTTTTCTACTTTTTCTAAAATCATAAAACCTAAAGCCTTGCTTAATGCAGTTTAAATAAAATTCCACTTCTTTATCTATATCAAAATCTATCTCATTTGGGCTAAAAATACTATGATTTTTGGGTTTGAAATTATACAAAAACTCACAATTTTGATTAAATATTTTTATAAAATCTTGAGTGTATATAAATCTTAAAAATCTAGTTTTTTTGCCCTTAAAATGTCTTAAATCTGATTTTAAAAATCCGTTTGCAATAATTTTTGCATTTTTTGGAAAATTTATATTTTCTAAAAATGATAAATTTTCAATGAAAATATAATCAAAATATTTCAATTTTTTAACTTGTAAAATCGCTAAATCATTAAAAATATCTATGTGATAAATATTTTTATTTAAGCCTTTTGTATCAGTATTACAAATATATAAAACTAGATGATTTTTGCTTAGATTATTTGCTAATTCTTTTAAAAGAATTTCAATTTCGCTATTTTTAGAATATATATAAAATCCATCAAAACTCTGTGAAAACACATTGTTAAGTGATGGATTTTTAAACATTTTAAAGCTTTAAAACGCCTTCTTCAATCAAAGAAATTGAGTGCGGCTCAACCACTCTTGTATGCACTTCCTCTCCATTTTTTAAAAAAAGTATCGTAGGAATATGGCGAATACCCAAATCAGCTCTTATATTTTCATCTTTATCAACATTTACATGGTAAAAATTTATATTAGTATATTTTTGACTAAGCTCTACCAAAAACGGCTCAGCAATCTTACAATCCCTACACCAAGGTGCTCCAAAAGCTATAACACAAGTTGCATTGTCTTTAATATCTAAATATTCTTGATAATTAATCTCTTTCATTGTTTAAATCCTTATATTCATTTTTATTTAATGTTTTTAACTCGCTATCAGTCGCAATCGCTGCAATCATAGCACCATTTACATTGCTCATAGTTCTTACCATATCTATAATAGGGTCAATTGCAAAAATCACACCTAGCAAATAAAACTTATCTCCAAGTCCAAGCCCTGTAATCATAATAGAAGCTGCTACAATTGAAATTCCAGGAATTCCTGCGATGCTTAAAGACCCAACAAGAGTAATTATAATAATTAAAACTGCACTAGATAAATCAATGCTAAGCCCTGCACTATGCATAATAAACGCAGCCACAAGCCCTACATAATACCCAGCACAGCCACTCATTCCTATAGTAGCACCCAGCCCTGCTACGAAGTTTGCATTGTTTTCACTAACGCCTAATTTAGTATGAAGTGTGCGAATGGTAATCGGTAAAACACCCGCTGAACTTCTTGAAGTAAAAGCCAATAATAGCACTTCAAACGCTTTTTTATAATACACCATAGGAGATAAGCCGTGAAATGCTAAAATGATAGAAAATACAACAATCATTAAAATTCCACTTGCATAAGTTAGTATTATAAATAACCCAGCTTCTTTCATAGCTGCAACTCCATTTGCTATTAGCACATTTGCAATCATCGCAACAACAGCATAAGGCATTAGTTGGATTATATTTGTAATTACATTCATAATAATTTTGTTTATAAAAATTACTAGGTTTTTATAGGTGCTAAATATTTCTTTATTTTCTTCTTTTGTGCCTATTTTTCTTGCACCAAGAGTGAATAAAAATGCTACTAAAATTACTCCTAAAATATTATTATTTGCAAAAGAATCTATGATATTATTTGGCATTAAACCTAATAAAATTGAGCTTAGGGTTCTAGCTTCTTTTATAGTTTTTGAAGTTTGCACTACAACATCACTTCCTAGATTAAATATTACACCTAGACTAAGACCTATAGCACTTGCAATTGCAGTAGTTATTAAAAGCCAAAAAATACTTCTACTAAGAATTGATGAAATCTTTACTCCACCTTCAAGCTTTAATAAAGATGATGAAATTCCAAAAAATACAATAGGAACTATCATAAGTTTTAATAAGCTAATAAAAATACTTACAACGAAAGAATACCAAATTCTAGTTTGCTCAAGCCATAAAACTTCTTTAGAATTTGCAGGAAAATTTGCCAAATATTGAGCTAATACACCCAAAATAACACCTAAAAATAGTGCCAATGTCATTCTTTTTGCAAAACTTATAGTATATGCTAAACGATTTAGCCAAAAGCATAATATTAAATAAACTAATACAAAAGTAATTGATAAAGGCTCTGAAAGTGTAAAAAAGTTAATGAAAAAATCTTTCATAATTCTCCTTTAATATTTTTTTTAAGAGATAGATTTTATCCTAAATAAATTAAGAAATAAAAATATTAAAGGAGAGAACTATTGTTTAAATTTTTAAAAGAAAGGGAAATGGCGCGGCGGACGGGGCTCGAACCCGCGACCTCCGGCGTGACAGGCCGATATTCTAACCAGCTGAACTACCGCCGCAACCTAGTTTAAGAAATGGTGGTCGCTATAAGACTCGAACTTATGACATCCACCTTGTAAGGGTGGCGCTCTACCAACTGAGCTAAGCGACCAAGATTGATGGTGTCCTGTGCTGGATTCGAACCAGCGGCCCCCTCATTAAAAGTGAGATGCTCTACCTGCTGAGCTAACAAGACATTAAAATATTTGTGAAAGGTTGAATAATACAAAAAAAATTTTTAATTGTCAAGAAAAATCTAAAAAATTATATTTTAATTCAAGAATTTGGCATAAAAAATAAAAAGAATTTAAATTCCGATAATTTAAAATAAAATATATTATAATTTTATAATTTAATTAAAATTTTTAAGTATAATTTAATTAAATACTTTGAAAGTATTTGTATTTTAAGGAGTATTAATGCAAAGAAGGGAATTTTTAAAAGGCTCTGCATTTTTAGGTTCATTAGCCTGTATTAATCCAGTTTTGAGTGCTAATGCCTTTACAAACGGGGATAAAAAAAGTGTTTTTTCGGTTTGCGAGATGTGTTCTACTCGCTGTCCTATTGAAATAAGCGTTAAAGATAATAAAGGTGTATTTATTAATGGTAATCCAAAATTTAGTGCAAATAAAACAAGCGTATGTGCAAGGGGTGGAGCAGGAATTAATCAATTATATGATAAAAACCGCCTTATTAAGCCTTTAATTCGTGTAGGTAAGCGTGGGGAAAACAAATGGCGTGAAGCTAGTTGGGATGAAGCTTTAAACCTAGTTGCAACAAAGTTAAACGAAATAAAAGAAAAGCACGGAGCTAGTAGCGTAATATTTACAAGCAAAGCCGGAGAATCTCACACTCATATGAGTAATTTTGCCTGTGCTTACGGCAGTCCTAACATATTTTCACATTATTCAAGCTGTCCGATTACTTATAATATGGTTTTAGAGCATACTTATGGCGGCGGCTTATCAAGAGATTTTGCTAATGCAAAATATATTGTAAATTTCGGACATAATTTATTTGAAGGTATAGTAATAAGTGATGCTAAAAAACTAGCTAAATTTGCAGCTGCAAGTGATACAAAACTACTTGTCCTTGAGCCTAGATTTAGCGTAGTTGCTGCTAAGGCTGATGAGTGGCTACCTATTAAGCCAGGAACTGATGTGGCATTTTTAATGGCATTAATTCATATTTGGCTAAGAGATGAAAAATACGATAAAGAATTTGTAAATGAATATTGCATAGGACTTGATGAACTTAAAGCTAGTGTAAAAGATACAAGCCCTAAATGGCAAGAAAGTATCACTGGAATTAGTGCTGATACCATTGAGCGAATTGCCGATGAAATCTATAAAGCTGCTCCTAAAGTAGTAATTGATTGGGGACATAAAACCACTACTACTTATGCAGAATATCAACGCACAAGAGCTATTGCAATAGCAAACGCTTTAATGGGAAATTACGAGAAAAAAGGTGGCATTCACACTAGCAAAAATACAAATACTTTAAACAAAATCATAGGCGAAGATATTTTCCCTACTCTTGATAATCCTAGCAATGTTTTTAAGGTTCCTAACACCCTTAGAATTGATGGTGCAGGTGAAGTTGGAAATAAAAATTATTTTGTATCTAGAAAACACGGAGTTTTAATGGATATTGCCCCTGCAATACTTAGCAAAAAGCCATATCCTATTAAAGCTTGGGTAAATACTAGGTTTAATCACTTAGTAAATGTAGCAAATGTAAATGAGAGTTTAAAGGCTATAAATGAGCTAGATTTTATAGTAAGTATTGATATATATTTAAATGATTTTAGCAATTTAGCTGATGTGGTATTACCAGAAAGCTCATATTTAGAGCGAGATGAGAGCATTGCAACTATAGGAAATGGCTATTATATGAGAAATAAAGCTGTAGAAGTTATAGGCGATACAAAAAGTGGTTTTGATATTTTTAGAAAACTAGCAAGTATGATGAAAATTGATGAGCTTTATACTTATACGACAATAGATGAGTATAGAATGCAACAAGCTAAAGGCAATGTAGATTTACTAGCAAATCTTAAAAAAGATGGAATAGTAACTTATAAAGTCCCTAGTCTTTATTTAAGAGAGCCAAAAACCATAAAAGAATTTGCTAAAACTTATCCGCAAATTAAAGATAAAATTGATAGTAACGGCGAACTTAGTTCGCTAATTAGTTTTAAGACACCTAGTAAAAAAATAGAGCTTTTCATAGAAAAAGTTGAAAACTTATTCCCAACTCACGGCTGTTTAAATACAACTGATTATGATGTGTTTAAAAATCATGAATTTTGTCTAACGAGTGGCAAAACTCCAATTCATACAAACGCTCATACTCAAAATATCCCAATTTTAAATGAATTAATGAGCGAAAGTCCTGTGTGGATAAATGAAACTAAGGCTAAAGAATTAGGCTTTAAAGATGGCGATTTAGTATATTTAGAAAATGAATTTGGCAAAATCCAAGTAAAACTTATGCTAACTCAAGGCATTCGTCCTGATACATTGTTTATTTATCACGGATTTGGTCGTAACACTCCAGCACTTAAAAACATTCACGAAATAGGTGCAAATGATAGCATAGTGCTAGGTTCAAGAAGTGGTTATGTTTGTAGCACAATGGTTACAAATATAGGCGTAGATATTAAAAGGGCTTAAAGATGAAAAAGTTTGTAATGATTTACGATGAAAATTTATGTATAGGTTGCGAGGCTTGTAGCGTAGCTTGTAAAAACGAAAATCAAATTCCAAGTGGGGTTTTTAGAGTGCAAGTTCATGCGAAAATGAAGGGAGTTTTTCCAAATCTTCAAACAGATTTTACAAGGGCAAGTTGTGTAATGTGCGAAGATAGCCCGTGTGTAAGCGTATGTCCTACGGGAGCTAGTTTTAAACTAGCAAATGGAATAACATTAATTGATGAAAATTTATGCGTATCTTGCAAATACTGCATATTAGCCTGTCCTTATAATGCAAGATTTCTTAATCCTATTACAAAAGCGATTGATAAATGCACTTTTTGTTATCCAAATAGAGTAAGCGATGGTTTAACCCCTGCTTGTGTTAGCGTATGTCCTACTGATGCACTAATTTTTGGGGATATAAATGATAGCAATTCAGAAATTAATAAAGTCTTAGCAAGTAAAAGCGTTGAATATCCTAAAGCTCATTTAGGCACTAAACCAAAACTAGGTTTTATAAAAAACACAAAAGGAGGACGCTATGAATAATATGGCAGGAAGCTTAATGCAATATAATGAGATTTATTGGCCTTGGCCTATTGCACTATATTTGTTTTTAGCAGGGCTTAGTGCTGGGTGTTTGATGGTTTCATTAATAGTAAAATTTAATAGATTTACACATAATACTAATAGTATTTGGGACGCTACGATTAAAGCAGGAGCATTAATTTCTCCACTTGCTATTAGCTTGGGGCTTTTGCTTTTGATAATTGATTTAGGCAAACCACTTACATTTTATTTATTGCTAATAAAATACAATTTTACTTCGGTTATGACTTTAGGTGTTTTATTTTTATTAGTTTATACACCTTTAGCATTTTTATACGCATTAATCATTTTTGAGCGTGAAATAGGGCTTTATTTTAGGTTCTTAATTCCTATTACAAATTCCATAAGAAAAATGGCTAATTTTGCAAAGATGATTGAATATGTATTGTTTTTCTTAGCTTTATGTGTTGGTGCTTATACGGGATTTTTATTAAGTGCGATTTCTAAAATCCCTTTATGGAATACCCCTATTTTACCATTGCTTTTTGTGGTTTCTGCGTTTTCTTGTGGAATAGCTGCAAATATACTTGTGGGAATTTTATTTTTTAAAGCTCACTTAAATAAAGAAAACATAAAATATTTATTGGTTTTAGATTTAAGAGCAATAATGCTTGAAATTCCTATCTTGCTTTTACTTTTTGTAGGAATGTATTATAGCGGGGGCGATAGTTTAATCTCACTTAAGGCTATTTTTTCTCATGAGTTTTATTCAAAATTATTTTGGTTTGGAGTGCTAGGAACAGGGCTTATTTTACCAATTTTAATAGCCCTAACCGCACTTAAAAACCACGCCTATAAACCTGCATTCATAATAATAAACTCTCTTGCTGTGCTAATTGGCGTAATAATGTTAAGATTTTTTATCGTTTATGCAGGACAAGTTTGCATTAGCTAAAGGTTTTTCCTTTAGCTAAGCTATTATTTAACGCTATAAGTTACAATGCCTTTGTTTGTATAAACGCTAAATTCCACAACATCAGAACAATCAAATATGCCAAATTGTTTAGTTTCACCAAATTTCATTGGCACTTTATAATCATAATAATATTTTCCATTGTATTTTTCTTTAGCAACTTGTTTTGCTTTTTCACAATTTTCAATATATTTTTTATTTTCTGTTTTTTCTACTCTTTCATTTATGTTTTTATAATCTTCGCTTTTACCACCTATATCATATTTATACTCATAACTACAATTTTCTTTGCTTAGTTCTGCCCATTTAATTAAGTTTTCGCAATAATCAATCCAATTTTTATTTAATATTCCAGCATTACATATTTTTGGTGGAGTTTCATCAGATATTAAGTTATCGCTTAAATTGTATTCATCATGTTCTTTATTCCAATCTCTTACTTCACAAGTACCACGATTTGCTGTAATTTTTTTAATTTCAATATCATCTTTAGCTGTTAGACTTAAAATGTGTCTTATCGTAATATATTTACCGAATCCTTTTGTTTCAGTTTCAATATCAAACTTAAACGCATCTTGACTTAATTCTTTTTTTTCATCAGAACAAGCACTCATAAATAATGCCACGCTACAAAACAAACTAGCTGTTAATAATTTTTTCATATTTTCTCCTTAAATATTTTAAAAATCAGTATAATACCCCCCCCCATTCTTAAGTTTTACTTAATTTGTATTGGCTACATATAATTTATTTAGTTAAGCTAATTGTTTAATGAGTGTTTTTATACTATTTGCTGAATATTTTTTAAGGAGAATTTATGAATAAGTTAATTTTAAGTGTTGCTTTAGCTTCATCGCTTTTTGCTGCTACATCGTGTGATAAGGTTTTAAATAAACTTGATGAGCAAATCACAAAAGTTCAAAATCAAAAAAAGGCAAATCCAGAAAGGTTAGAATATTTAAAAACACAAAAACAAGAAATCAGCAAAAATTGTGTAGATGGTAAAATAGATAATGAAAAATTAAAAACCATCAAAGCTGAAACTAAATATGATTACGAGAGTAAAAAATTAGAAAAAAGCCAAGCAAAACTAAATGCTAAAAAAGAAAAAGTTGAAGATAAATACAAAGATGATTTAGAAAAAATCAAAGCTAAAAAAGATAAAGACGCTAAAAAATTAGCTGATAAAGAAGAAAAAGAATTAAAAAATAAAGCTAAAAAAGAAGCTAAAGAATTAGAAAATAAAGTTGATGATAAAGTAGAAAAAGTTGAAAAAGAGCATAAAAAATCAGAAAAAAAGCTTAAAAAACTTGAAGAAAAACTAAAAGAACAAACAAATAATTAAAACTTTCCCTAAATACTATTAAGTATTTAGGTTTAACTAATTATTGTAAAAACACTAATTGCCAAGTCAAACAATTAAAATAGCTAATTAGAATATTTTGCAGTTGATTAGGCAAGGCAGATTATTAAAATAATTTGTTTTTTATAAGATTTTGCTATGTATTGATTAAATATCTTATCGTTTTCTTGCTTTTAAGTCTTTTTAATACTATTAAATCTATCTATATAGTTTTTATAATTTAAACTCACTAATTAGCTTAATATTTCTTAAAATATTACAAATTTATTAGCAAAATAATTTAGCCTAATTTCCTTAATTTTGCTATGAAAAAGCCAGAATGTGTGTTGCTTGGCTTTATGCGATAAGTTTTAGCAAGTCTAATATCGCTATATTTTTCATCGTAATTACTTAGTCCTTGTAAATACTCGCAAGGCAAATCAATTTCTAAAAGTTCTATATTAAATTTAGAATTAAGCGCATTATAAATCACTGCTTCGTTTTCATAAAAATTATGCGTGCAAGTGCTATAAACTAGCTCCCCACCAACCTGTAAAGCTGTTAGGGCAGAGTTTAAAAGCTTTTTTTGAGTAGTGGCAATTTGCTTTATTTCTTTTTGGCTTTTTGTGATAGAAAAATCGTGCATAAATGTGCTACAAGGAGCATCAAGCAATATTTTGCTAAATCGCTCAGGCGTTTTACGACCTATCAAAATGCCATCGTGATTATAGGTTTTTGCCTTTACGCCGTAGTTTGCTAGGATTGTTTTAAGCTTATGAAATCTTTTGCTATTTAGCTCATTTGAGCTTAGATTTTCACAATTGCTGCTAAAATTAGCTAGATTTATACTCTTACCCCCTGGAGCAGCACACATATCCAAAATAATATCGCTTGAGCTAACATTTAAAGCCTTAGCGCATAAATAGCTTGAATAATCTTGTATATAAATACCGCCATTTATTGCTAAATCGTGAGTTGAAATTCTTATTTTAAATTCTTGATTAAAAATATAAAAATTATTATCTATTTTTGTAGGCGAATACTTACTAAATGCACTTAAAAACTCTTCTTCATCGCATTTAATAGAGTTTATAAATACTCCGAAATACTCCAAATCAATTGGCTTTTTAAAGCCATAAATCTCGTTAAAATGCTCGGTATGATTAAATATCATTAATATCCTTGTTCATTTAATACTTTATAATTATTACAACCATCTTGATGTCCTAATTCACAAGCTTTTTTAAAATAATCTTTAGCTTGTTTTTCATCTTGTTTTACGCTTTGTCCGTTGTAATACAAAATCCCCAAATTAAAACAACCTCTATCATCATTACCATTACAACCTTTGGTATAAAATTCTTTTGCTTTAGAATAATCTTGCTTTACTCCTAATCCTTCATAATATAAAAACCCTAAATTAGTACAACTTGGAATATTTCCACCATCACAAGCTTTGATAAAAAACTCTCTTGCTTTAGAATAATCTTGTTTTACACCTTGTCCGTTTTCATACAAAATCCCCAAATTAAAACAACCCATAGTTTTCCCACCATCACAAGCTTTGATAAAAAGCTCTCTTGCTTTAGAATAATCTTGTTTTACACCTTTTCCGTTTTTATATAAAATTCCTAAGTTAGTACAACCATTAACATCCCCACCATCACACATTTTATGCCATAATTCTTGTGCTTTTACATAATCTTGTTTGCCATAATATTCTAATCCTAATTTAAAACAAGTTTGAAAATCTCCGTTATTACACTTACTTTCAAGCTCATTTGCACCTAAAATACCAGCACCTAAAAGCACCAAAAATAATAATTTTTTCATTTTATTTCCTTAAAATTTCTTATTATTAATATCCTTGCTCGTTTAATTTTCTATACCAATAACAACTATTCTGACCGCCTAAATCACAAGCTTTGCCAAAATATTCCTTAGCCTTTGTTTTATCTTGTTTTACACCTTTGCCTTTATAATACAAACTGCCTAAATTAAAACAACCATTAGGTAACCCATCTTCACAGGCTTTAGTAAAAAGCTCTTTTGCCTTAATAGGATCTTGTTTTACTCCATACCCACTGCTATATAAAACACCTAAATTATAACAACCAACACTTTCTCCACCATCACAAGATTTAGTATAAAATTCGCTTGCCTTTAAATAATCTTCGCTTGTTCTAATCACCCCTTTGCTATATAATAATCCTAAACCATAACAACCTTCAGTAAATTCATCATTACAAGCTTTAGTAAAAAGCTCTTTTGCTTTATCATTATCTTGCTTTACACCATTTCCGTTAGCATATAAATTTCCTAAATTAACACAGCCAACAACACTTCCTGCATCACAAGCTTTGGTAAATAACTCTTTTGCTTTTATATAATCTTGTCTTACTCCAAACCCTTCACTATATAACAACCCTAGATCAGAGCAAGTCGTAGCATTTTCATCACAAGCCTTAGTAAAATATTCTTTTGCTTTAGCATAATCTTGATTTATAAAAAAGTAAAATTCACCCAAGCTAAGGCAACTAAGAATTTGTCCGTTATCACAAGCTTTGGTAAAATATTCTTTTGATTTAGTATAATCTTGATTTTTAGCATATTCTACTCCTAAATTAAAACAAGCTTCAAAATCCCCTTGATTGCACTTACTCTCAAGCTCATTCGCACTTAAAATACCAGCACTTAAAAGTGCTAAACATAATAATTTTTTCACTTTACTTCCTTTAAATTTATCATTGTTATTTATCAAAACCCTTGCTCATCTAATATTTCATAATGACTACAGCCGTTGTGTTCGCCTAAATTACAAGCTTTTCTTAAGTATTCTTTAGCTTTTATTTTATTTTCTCTAACGCCTTGTCCGTTATTATATAAAGCTCCCAAATTATAACAACCCATAGCATCGTTACCATCACAACCTTTAGCATAAAGTTCTATTGCTTTTGCATAATCTTGTTTTGCTCCAAATCCATTTGCATACACAACCCCTAAGTTAGAGCAACCACTAGCGTTTTCACCATCGCAAGCTTTAGTAAAATATTCTTTTGCTTTTATGTAATCTTTTTTTACTCCAAATCCATTTGCATATAAAATTCCTAAATTAAAGCAACCCGTAGCATTTCCGTTATTGCAAGCTTTGGTATAAAACTTTCTTGCTTTAAAATAATCTTGCTTTATTCCAAGTCCTTTTTCGTATAAAAACCCTAAATTAGAGCAACCCATAGTATCCCCATTATCACAAGCTTTAGTATAAAACTCTCTTGCTTTTGTATAGTCTTGTTTTACTCCAAATTCATTCGCATAAACAACCCCTAAATTATTGCAACCCGTAGCATTTCCGTTATCACAAGCCTTAGTAAAATATTCTTTTGCTTTAGCGTAATCTTGATTTTTAGCATATTCTACTCCTAAATCTGAACAAGCTTCCAAATCGCCCTTATTACACTGACTTTCAAGCTCATTTGCACTTAAAATACCAGCACCTAAAAGTGCTAAACATAATAAGTTTTTCATTTTATCTCCTTTAATGTCATTGCTTGTTTATTTTTTTATACAGCAAACAACTAGTATGTTCTCCATAATCACAAGCTTTTTTAATTAATTCAATAGACTTTTTAATATTATTTTCATATAAACTTGATAAAGCTAAACAGCTTTCCCCGTCTTTATTATCGCAAGCTTTAGCCCATAATTCTTTTGTTTTTTCAATATCTTTTGTAACGCCAATTCCAGAATAATACATAAAGCCTAAAAATCCACAAGCACCAAAATCTTGTAGTTCGCAACTTTTAGTATAAAATTCTCTCGCCTTATTTAAATCTTGTTTTATGCCATCTCCTTTAAAATACATAGAACCTAAATTTGTGCAAGCAAAAGTATGTCCACCATCACAAGCTTTAATATAAAACTCACTTGCTTTTTTTAAATCTTGTTTTACTCCATTTCCTTGTTCGTAAGATAATCCTATATTAAAACAAGAAGAAGCATCTTTACCTTTACAAGCCTTAATCCATAATTTATTTGCTTTTTTAAAATCCTGCTCTACATCTTCGCCACTTGCATATAAATATCCAAGAGCATCACAAGCTTTATAATCGTTTTTATTGCAAGCTTTTTCTAATTCCTTAATATCAACTGCACCTAAAACACTTGCACCTAAAAGTGCTAAACATAATAATTTTTTCACCTTACTTCCTTTAAATTTCTAATTTAATTTTTCAAATTCTCAATACTTTTACAAGCTCTTTCATCGCCTAAATCACAAGCTTTTTTTAAATATTCTTTAGCTTTTTTATCCTTATATAAAAATGATAAAAAATAACACCCAACAGCATAATTATGATTACAAGATTTGGTATAGAATTTAATAGCTTTTTTCTTGTTTTGTTGCGTTCCAATCCCATAAGCATTCATAAAACCTACTGCATAACAAGCTTCATATAAGTTATTTTCACAAGCTTTAGTATAAAGATTTATGGCTTTAGTATAATTTTGCTTAGTTCCTATTCCACTCTCATATAAAAACCCTAAATCATAACAAGCTTGCATATTTTTATTCTTACAAGCTTTAGACCATAAATTATAAACTTGTTTTAAATCATTTTCGTATTCAATTGGCTCTTTTGTAAAATCAATATTTTTAAAAATCTCAAATCCTAAGTCATAATCATTTGCTAACAAAACTTTAAATATAAGCAAACAAACGAGCTTTTTCAATTTAAATTCCTAAATAATCCTTAAGCAATAAAAATGCTGCAATGCTATCTTGTTTGCCATCTTTTTTTTTGCTACTAATAATTTTTGCTGCTTGCTTGCTTGTAAAACTCTCATCATAATAGACTATATTACTAAATTCAATTAGTTTTGAAAAATGCTCCACTCTTCTTCTCATCTCATCTTCAGCACTACCGCCCATTGGAATTCCTATTACAATTTTAGTGATTTTGTGCTTTTTGATTAGTTCTTTTACTTCTGTGGCTGCTTGATTGCGATTTATTCTAATTATTGCAGGTTGTGGCATAGGAATTTTCATTATGCTAATTGCAACGCCAATTCGTTTAAGTCCTAAATCAAGTGCAAGTATATTTTCCATTAAACACTCCTAACTAAAACTCCATCAATTATTATTTTTCCATCAAGCTCATAATCATATACTAATTCGCCGTATCGCTCTAAGGCTTCATCAAGATTTGCTCCGTTTTTACAAAATTCTAAAAACTCATCGTAGTTTTGAGTGTAGCATTTTTGAACGCTGAAGTATTCTTGCATTTGTGCTACGAAAATATCAATATCATAAATTATTTTTGCCTTATAGTTTGCGATTAGCTCGTTTGTGCCATCACTTTCTCCTATTCTTTGGGCTAATACATAAATATCTTTTCCATATTCTAGGGCGTGTTTTGCTGAGTTTAATGAACCGCTTTTAATGTCTGCTTGGGTGATGATTAAAATATCTCCAAGAGCTACTACAAGGCGATTTCTAGCTAAAAAATCGTGTTTTAATGGGATATGATTTGGCTCGTTTTCGCTTAGTGCTAGGGCGTTTTCATATATTTGTTTGATGATTAATTCGTTGCTTTTTGGATAGATTTTATTAAGTCCATTTGCAAAAATTCCTATATGATAAGGCAGACTTGCTTTTGCACTTTCAATATCTACTCCAATTGCTCCACCACTTACTACGCAAATACCTATTTGGCTTAGTTTTTGTGCTAGTTTAAAGGTTAGATTTTTTGTATAAACGCTCATTTTTCTAGAGCCTACTATGCTTATTTTAGGCATTTTTAAAAGCTCTAAATTACCTTTATAATAAATCTTATCAGGCGGGTTTTTAAGAGTATTAAACTCATTTATAATCGTTGTATATATCATCTATATAAACTAGCTCAACTTTAGAAAAGTCATATTCGCTAATTGCTTTTAGGCTATTTTTGTGTGGGTGTGCTATGGCTATTGCTCTTTTGTGTTTTAGGGCAAATTCCACTGCTTCATCTAGCTTTTTGCGAATATCATTTAAATCTTGTGAATTATCTAAAAATACATTTCTGTGGATATAAAATTGATTAAATTCTTTTGCAATTGTAGGTGCTTTTGTGTTAGCATTAGTCCTTGAATCAACGAAAATCAAATCATATTTTTTCAATGCTTTAAATAAATTTCTCATAGCGTTTTCATCTTCGCTAAATAATGAGCCTGTATGATTGTTTAGATATTTTAGATTTGGAAAAGCGATTTTGATATTTTTAATCCTATTTTCAATCACTTGATAACTATCACTTGGAGTAAGAGTTAGTGGCTCTTCTTTATTAAACTTTAAAGCCCTTAAAGGAAGGTGTATCATAAAAGATTTAAATTCTTTTGAATATTTATTAGTATCTGGGTGATTGTTTGTGTTAGGAAAAAAGCTCGGAGTGATTTTTTTACCATTTTTAATAATTTTTTTGATTTCTTCGCTTTGTTCTTTTGTAGCAACATCATCAATAATAATTGCTAATTTTGCCTTAATATTAGTAGCACTTGCTAAAGAACCAAAGGCTGAAGTTTCTTTAGTATCAAAACAAGTTACGCTAGTTACCTTACAATTATCATCATTTTTTTCTAAATCCATATTAGCAAATATATCACTAAAATTTTGATTTAAATTCTTTTCTTTATCAATGCTTTTTTCATTTTTATAATTATTTATAGCATTTACTATTGTTTGCGGTTTTGGTTTTTGAATTTCTTTTTGAGTTTTTATCTCTTTAGTTTCGCTAATTTGCTCTTTGCTTTCATATATATTTAAATATACTAAAAGCCCTATGCCAAATAATAATAAAAATAAAAAAATTATTTTAAGAGTTTTAGCAAAGCTAGAATTAGCTTTGCTTTTTTGCTTTTTTTTAGCCATTAATTTTTATCTTGTTGAACTAATTTGCTTTTTTCAATCCAAGGCATCATTTTGCGTAATTTAACGCCAGTTTGTTCTAAAAGGCTGTTTTTAGTAATATTGCGTCTTGCATTCATTTTTGGATAATTTGCACGGCTTTCTAAGATGAAATCTTTTGCAAATGTGCCATCTTGAATATCTTTTAATACTTTTTTCATAGCTTTTTTGCTATCTTCATTTATAACTTTTTCGCCTGTAATATAATCGCCGTATTCAGCTGTATTTGAAATAGAATATCTCATATCAGCAATTCCGCCTTGATACATTAAATCAACGATTAATTTCATTTCGTGTAAGCACTCAAAATATGCCATTTCAGGCTCATATCCAGCTTCTACAAGTGTATTAAATCCTGCTTCAATAAGTGCAGTTAAACCTCCACAAAGCACTGCTTGTTCGCCGAAAAGGTCTGTTTCTGTTTCGTCTTTAAATGTAGTTTCAATTATAGCTGTGCGTCCGCCACCAATTGCACTTGCATAGCTTAGTGCTAGAGCTTTTGCATTACCGCTTTCATCTTGAGCAACTGCTATTAAATCAGGAACACCACCACCAATTACAAATTCATTTCTTACCGTATGACCTGGTGCTTTAGGTGCTATCATTATAATATCTACTCCTTTTGGAGCTACAATTTGTCCGTAATGAACATTAAATCCGTGAGCAAATGCTATAGCTTTTCCTTCGCTTAAGTTTGGTTTAATTTCGCTATTAAAAATTTGAGCTTGAAACTCATCAGGAGTTAAAATCATAATAACATCAGCTTTTTTAGTCGCATCAGCTACGCTTAAAACTTCAAAACCTTTAGCACGAGCTTTATTAGCCGAGCTTCCTTCTCTTAGACCAATTATAACTTTTACACCACTATCTCTTAAGTTTTCAGCGTGAGCGTGTCCTTGTGAGCCAAAACCAATAATCGCAACTATTTTGCTTTTAATTAAACCTAAATCGCAATCACGATCATAATAAACATTTACTGCCATATTTTTCCTTTTTCTTTTGATTTAATTAAGCAAATTATAACTATTTTAGTTACAATCTAATAAAAAAATATCAAATTTTATTTACTTAAAAGGTTTATTATGCAAGATTTTATTAGTAAAAGAATAAAAAGCCTACCTCCGCTTAATGAAAGCACTTTAGAAATTCAAAGAATTTGTAATGACGAAAACTCATCTTTAAAAGATTTAGCAAAAATAGTTGAAAAAGACCCAATGCTAACTGCAAATATTTTAAAATCAGCAAATTCGCCTTTATACGGATTTTCAAGAGAAATTAGTAGTGTTGATAGGGCTGTTAATTTGTTTGGAATGACAACTATTAAAGGATTTGCTTTAAATGCAGCTGTTAAAAACTCTTTTAAAATCAATTTAAGTGCTTACAATATGAATGAAGCAATGTTTGCAAAAATCTCAACTATGCAAAATTCATTAGCAATTAATTGGCTTAATAGAAGTGCAGACAATACTAAAAAAGTCGTAATTCCAGCATCGTTTTTGCTAGAAATTGGCAAGATAATTATATCTTCTGAATTAGTTGAAACAAATAAAGCAGAAGAATTTAAAAATGGATTAAGTGATTTAAGAAATATTAAAGAATTAAGTGATTATGAAAAGCAATTTTTAGGAATGAGTAGCGAAGAAGTAACTTCTATGATATTTGATAAATGGAATCTTGAAGTTGATATGATTGATGCTATTTTTTATAGTGTAAATCCAGAAAACGCAAGTAATGATATAAAAAAGAATGCAATTGCATTAAATATAGTTTCAAATCTTATTAATATTTTTGGATTTTTTAATGAAGAAATGATAGTTCAATGTGTATTAGACGCTAAAAATAATGGCTTATTAGGAGATAAATTAATAGACGCTATTAAAGTAGTAGAACAAGATGCTTGAGTTTTTAGAAAACATTAGGCAAGGTTTTAATAAGCTTAATGCTAATTCAAAACAAAAAGAAATAATTAAAGTCTTATTAATAGAAAAAATAGTAAGCGAATACAATAATAAAATCTATTTTAATAATGGATTTTATTATGGCAAAATGGATATAAATTCTAAAGGCGATGGATTTTTACAAGCGTCGTTTTTAGAGCGAGATTTACTCATAAAATCAAAAGATTTACATTCAGCAAGATACGGCGATATTGTAATTGCAAAAAAGATTAAAAAGCAAAAAGGTCGCCCGAGTGCTGCTGTAATACTTGTTTTAAAAAGAGAAGAAGAATTTTCTTTAGTTATTACTCAAATGCTAAAAAATGTAGTATTTGGAAAATGCTTTAAAACAGGACTTTTAAGACAACTTAGCGTATCTCAAAAATCATTAAAAGCCTTACCTGTTGGCACTATTTTAAAGGTTGATAATGCAAGTTCAAATGTAGTAGAAGTGCTAGGGCATATTAGTGATGAAAAAGTAGATGAAAAAATCTCTATGGCTTTATTTAATAAAACTGAAGAATTTGATAAAGCGTGTTTAGATGAAGCAAATGCTTATAGTGGCAGTGTTGATGCTAGTTTTTATCCTGATAGACTTGATTTAAGACATTTGCCATTTTGCACGATAGACCCAATTCACGCAAAAGATTTTGATGATGCTATTTATTTTGATGAAAAAAATCAGATTTTATATGTAGCAATTGCTGATGTAAGCGAATATGTAAGGGCTTTTAGTGCTTTAGATAACGAAGCTTTAAAGCGTGGATTTAGTATATATTTTCCACATAAAAGCATTCCTATGTTGCCAAGAGTTTTAAGTGAAGGAATTTGTTCTTTAAACCCAAATGAAGACAGGCTTTGCTTTGGTTTTAAAATATATTTTGAAGGTGCAAAAGTAATAAAAGAAGAAATCTATGAAGGCATAATTAATTCAAAAAGAAGATTTAATTACGATGAAGTAGATGAGTATTTAGACAAAAAAACTGATTTAAAAGAATGCAATTATTTATATTCTTTAAATGAGCTTACAAAAAAAATAAGAAATGCTAGATTAAATAAAGGTTTTAATTTTTTAACAGAAGAGCTAAGAATGGAGATTGATAGCGACTGGCAAATTACTAAGACCTATTACGAGCAATCAACAAGGTCTCATCAATTGATTGAGGATTGTATGCTACTTGCTAATAAAGCAGCGGCTAAAATGTGCCCTGATTTAGCTATTTTTAGAAACCATCAAAGCCCAAATTACAATAAAATCGCTGCTATGTACGAAGAATTGCAATTATTAGGACTTGATTTTAGTGGTGGAGAAAATATCTATGAAAATATCAAAAATATTCAGAGCTTAGCAGATGAATTAAATATCCGTGCTGAAGTAGATAAAATCATCATTCGTTCATTTAAAAAAGCTGAATATGGACACGAAAATAAAGGGCATTTTGCATTAGGATTTGAAAGGTATTCGCATTTTACAAGTCCTATTAGAAGATATTCGGATTTGATTTTGCATAGATTATTAAAAGCTCTTATGAAAAATCAAGATAAGCTATTTACATACCTTAGCACGAACCTTGAGAATAAATGTTTTGAAGTTAGTAATCTTGAAAGAGAAGCTGATAAGGTGGCAATGGATTTTTGTGATAGGGTTTATGCAAGATATTTTCATAAAAATATTGGTAAAAGATTTTATGTAAAAATCACTAAAAACGAAGATATTACAATAGGTGTTTTAGATGATGAGTTTAAGGGTGCAAGGATATTTATTGCAAATCCTAATGTAACTTTATTTTCTAGGGTTTTAGTTGAGATTTATGAAGTAGATTTAATAAGCGCTAAGGTTTTTGCTAGGATAGTTAAAGATGTATGAAGCAGAATTTAACAAAATAAAAAACAATCTTCCTAATGCCTTTATGCTTTATGGGGCGTGTAGATTAAGTATATTTATAAACTTAGAAATCATAAAAAGTCTGAAAAAATACGATGAAAGGCTGATTTTAAGAGATAGCGATTATAAATTAAATAAAGCTGTTGATTTTTTAAGTGAGAGTTCGTTATTTGCTAGTTCTAAGCAATTGATTTTAGAATTTGAAAAAGGAATTTCAAGTAAGGATTTAAAAGAAATTCTAAAGCATATTAATAGTGAAAATCAATTAATATTAGCTATTTATGATGGAAAAGCTTTAAAAGATTTAGAATTAAGTATTAATAATAATTTTGTTAGATTTTTTGAGAAAAAGACTAGCTTTGAGCAAATTGCTTTATTAAAAGAAATTACTAATTTTTATAAAATAAATGCTAGTGAAGAAGCCTTGCAATATCTTCAAAAAAATTATGAATTTGATATATTTAAAGCAGGTTGTGAGCTTTTAAAATATAAAAATCAAACACTAGATTTAAGCACTATTAAAGAGCATTTAGAAAGCGATAATGCTTTAGGGTTTGATGATTTTTTGAGTAATTTTTTAAAGACAAAAGAGCCAAATGAATATATTTATAAAATATTAGAAAATGAAGATGAAATCGCTTTAGTTAATAAACTTTATTCAAGTTTAATAAGACTTTTTACAATAAGTGCAAATCTAAAAACAAATGGTAGAATTGATTATAAAATAGCCTTTGGTTACACTCCACCAAGACAAGTTTGCGTAGAATTAGAAAATCAAGCGAGAAAATTATCTAATTTTTACGAAGAAATTTTCGCAATTTTATTAAACGCTGAATATGAATTAAAACTAAATAACAATAATTCTTCAAAAGAAATAGCATATTCAAATCTTTTAAAAATATATTTTTTAATAAACTCATAAAATATTAAGATTAAACTGCTAAAATCAAGCCTTGCTTTATGCAAAATTCCTTGCTTAGTAAATCTAGGCTTAATATCCAAAAGGAGAATCATGAGACATTATGAGGTTTTATTCATCGCAAAGCCAACGCTAACTGATGAAGAATTAAAAGCAAGAGTTGAGTTTGTTAAAGAAACTCTAGTAAAAAATGGTGCTGAAATTGCAAATACTATTGAAATGGGTACTAGAAAATTAGCTTACCAAATTGATAAATATGAGCGTGGCGTATATTATGTAATATATTTTAAAGCTCCAGGTTCATTAATTAAAGAACTTGAGCGTGTTTTAAAAATCACTGAAGATGTAATTAGATTTTTAATAGTTAAATACGAAAACAGACGCGAAATCGCTGCGTGGGAAATACTTTCTCAAGGCAAAAGATTAGGTAAAAAAGAAAGCAAAAAAGAAACTAAGGCTGAAACTCCAGCAGAATAAAGGATAAGATATGAATAAGGTTATTCTAATAGGTCGTTTGGTAAGAGATGTAGAAATAAAAACTATTAGTACAACAGGTAGTGCGGTAGTAAATAATGCAATGGCTGTTAGTAGATATAGAAGCTCAAACACAGGCGAAAGAATAGAAGAAACTTTATTTATAGATGTAGTGTTTTATGCTAGATTAGCAGAAATTGTAGGGCAATATTTAAGAAAAGGTTCAAAACTAATGGTTGAAGGCTATTTACAACAACAAACTTGGGTAGATACAGCAACCAATCAAAATCGTTCAAAAATTCAACTTGTAGTTGAAAATATGGAAATGTTAGACAACAAACCTGATGAAATGCAAAATAATAATGCTCCTAGAAACAATTATCAAGCAAATAATAACTACAATAGACCTACTCAAAATAATTATCAACAAAATAATTATGCAAGAGAAGAGCAGAATTATCAAAGACAAAATAATTTTGCTGAAGAAAGAAATAATTATAATTATAACTCGGCAGATGATGCAGAGATACCATTTTAAAGGATAAATTATGGCAGAAAAAAGAAAGTATTCAAGAAAATATTGCAAATTTACAGAAGCAAAAGTTGATTTTATTGATTATAAAGATACAGCATTATTAAAACACGCATTATCAGAGCGTTTTAAAATAATGCCAAGAAGATTAACAGGAACAAGCAAAAAACACCAAGAAATGGTTGAGCTAGCTATTAAAAGAGCAAGAGCAGTTGCTTTAATTCCTTATGTATGCGACCGCAAAAACGTAGTTACAAATCCGTTTGAAGGTCTATAATTCTTAGGCTAGATTTTCTAGCCTAATTCTTTTATCATATACAAAAATCAAAATAAATATAGCCAAAGTAATAAACAACTCACTTAAAGCATTTATCACACCTTCACTGCTTGCAAAATAACTATGTGCAAATTCTATAAAATAATGAAGTATCAAAGGCATTGATAGCAAAAGCAAATAAATACTTCTAAGCCTTATATAAATTGAAATTATAAGTAAAATCAAAAAAGAAACTAAAATATAAAAAATATCTATGAGCTCATAAAGAAGTAACGAGCAAGTAAGATATAAAATAATGCTAAAAAAATAATATAAATTATCTTTAGCAATTATAAATAACAATATAGATATAAAAACAAATGCCATTAAACAAATAAAGAAAAGTTCATTAGATTGACTAATAAAACTTAAGGCACAAAATATGCAAAATACAAATATAAACGCATAAAACAAAGCCTTGAAAAAATCTTCTAATTCACAAGCAAGATTGATTTTATTTTTATCAATTAATAAGCTAAATAAAACCACTATAAAAGATGGGATAAATATCACAAAAGAAATAATCTGAAGTCCTGCAAAAGGAATTAATAAAAATATATCATCATATACTGCTTTTTCATCTATAAATATACGAAATATTTTAGTGATATTATCAGGTTTTATAAGCAAGTATAAAGCAAAAAATAAATAATAATAAATATTTAATTTTTTAGTAGAAAAAGAAAAAGCTATGAAAGATCTTTCATTTGATTTAATCTCACTTATTAGCCAGCTTAAAAATATTTTCATATTTTATTCTTTAATTCCTATTAAAATATCACTCGCTTTTATTAAAACATTTACATTATCACTTATATTTAAATCCATCTTATTTGCACTATCATTGGTTATGCTAGCTGTAATTAAAATTCCATTACAATTAATTTCTATTATGCTATATACCGAACCATTTTTTATACTTACGATTTTGCCATTTAGTTCATTTGCACTACTTAAACGAGTAGCACATTCGTTTTTGCTAACAATTACAGAATTTGCTTTAAATACTGCTATAGCATTATCATTTATTTTTAGATTTAAATCATCTACACTTTCTGTAGTTATTAAAGATTTGATTGTTTTATTATTTTCTAATTTTGCAGTAACTAATGAAATAATAGGCGAACTCTCAACTTTAGTTATTTGTATTTTTAATATATTTCTTGCACTTAACATAATCTTCCTTTAAATTCATAAATTTCATCTAATAATAAAATAAAACCTATATTAAAAATTAAATGTATAATAGTTAAAAATCATAAAAAGGATATGAATGGGACTAAAAAGTGATGCTTGGATAAAAGAAATGGCATTAAAACACGAAATGATAACTCCATTTTGTGAAGAGAATGTAGGTAAAAATGTGGTTAGCTATGGACTTTCTAGTTATGGGTATGATATTCGTGTTGGGCGTGAGTTTAAAATATTTACAAATGTAAATAGCACTATGATTGACCCTAAGGATTTTAATGATAAAAATGTAGTTGATTTCGTAGGTGATGAGTGTATTGTTCCTGCGAATTCATTTGCACTTGCAAGAACGGTTGAATATTTTAAAATGCCAAGAGATGTATTAGCAATTTGTCTTGGTAAAAGCACTTATGCAAGATGTGGAATTATTGTAAATGTTACACCTTTTGAGCCTGGATTTTGCGGTCATATTACAATAGAAATTAGCAACACCACTCCACTACCTGCAAAAATATATGCAAATGAAGGTATAGCTCAAGTGTTATTTTTACAAGGTGATGAGCCTTGCATTACTTCTTATGCTGATAAAAAAGGTAAATATCAAAATCAAACAGGCATAACTCTTCCAAAAGTTTTAAAGTAATTTATCTTCAAGAATTTGAAAGTGATTTTTCAAATTCTTAAGTTTTATTATTATTCCAAATAATATTTGCATTCTAAAATTATTCTTAGCAAGCACCTTAATCTAAGGCAAATTAAATATTCAATAAAATATTTTATGAATAAAAATTATTTACTATTTAGTGCAATAATTTTATAATTTTTAACAAGTTTTAAAAATTAATTTTATTTTAAGGAGATTTATGAAAAAGATTTTTTTAAGCTGTGCTTTAGCGGCTTCAGTATTTGCTGCAGAGCAATTTAGCGGTAAAATTATTAATCTTTACACTTCAGTAGATGCGAAAAAAGCAGAAGGAAAACTACTTCCAACTAATGCTTTTGAGATAGTAAAAGACGGCGATTTAGCTGAACTTAAAATTAAAGGATATTACAATCCTAATCAAGGTAATATTTTATATTTTAATGACAAAAATAGAATTTTAGTAGCAGCATTTGGTAAAAATGCTAAAGTAGATTTTAAAGTTGAAAAAGAATTAAAAAATGGTTTTAAATTAGCTAGTATTAAAGTATTTGCTAAAAAAGATGAGCTAGTGGATTTAGAAAAATCAGCAAAACCACTTTTTGAAAAAGGTAAAGCTATGTTTGAAGAAAATTGTGGCATTTGTCATCCACTTCATCCTGTTAGTGAATTTAATGCAAATCAATGGCCAGCTACATTTAAGGCAATGGAAACAAGAACAGGAATTGATAAAGCTGATAGACAATTAGTGGTGCAATATCTACAAAAACACGCAAAAGATATGAAATAAAGGAGACATTATGCTAAATAGAAGAAGTTTTTTAAAAGGTTCAGCTGCAGTTGGTGCTATGAGTTTTGCACCTATAAATGTATTAGGAGCTGAAAGTAAAGCAGTTGCTAGTGGCTTAGTAAAAAATGGCGAAGTTGTAACGGGCGCACATTGGGGTATTTTAAAGCTTACTATAAAAGATGGTAAAGTAGTAAAAAGTGAGCCATTTGATGCAAATCAAACTAAGAATTTAAAAAATGATTTACAACACTACACACCTGATTTAGTATATGCTAATCGTGTTAAATATCCTTATGTTAGAAAAAGTTTCTTAGAAAATCCACTAGATAATAAACCTGAACTTCGTGGTAAAGATGAGTGGGTTAGGGTAAGCTGGGATAAAGCTTTAAAATTAGTTGCAGAAAGTTTAAAAAGAACTTATGATGAAAAAGGAGCTAATGGGATTTTTGCAGGTAGCTATGGCTGGAAATCAAGCGGAAATGTGCATAATTCAAGAATATTACTTCATAGATTTATGAACTTAACGGGCGGATTTGTAGGCTCATTAGGAGATTATTCTACTGGTGCATCACAAGTTATTATGCCTCATGTTGTTGGCTCTATTGAAGTTTATGAGCAACAAACTAACTTGGATTTAGTATTAGAAAATACAAAAGTTATAGTTATTTGGGGTGCAAATCCTATTGATACTTTAAAAATTGCTTGGACTGTAACTGATGGCGAAGGTCGTGCATATATGGAAAAAATCAAAGAAAGCAAAATAAAAGTAATTTGCATAGACCCAAGAGCTAGTTCAACTGTTAAATTCTTTGAAGGTAAAGGCGAGTGGTTAGCTCCACGCCCAAATACTGATGTGGCAATGATGATGGGTATGGCTACATATTTAATTGATAATAAGCTTTATGATGCTGAATTTATGGAGAATTACACAATAGGATTTGATAAATTTAGTGATTATTTAATGGGTAAAACTGATGGCGTTAAAAAAGATAGCAAATGGGCTGAAAATATTTGTGGAATTAAAGCAAGTGTAATTGAGAATTTAGCTAAGGAATTAAGAGAAAATCTAAGCTTAGTAATGAGTGGTTGGGGTATGCAAAGAGCTCATCACGGAGAGCAACCTCATTGGATGCTTGTAACTTTATGTGCAATGCTAGGTCATATTGGTAAAGATGGTGGCGGATTTGGTTTAAGCTATCATTATTCAAATGGTGGCGTTGCTACAACTAATGCTCCAATAGTAGGCGGAATTAACGCTAGCATGAATGGTCTTTGGGATAAAGGCGTGTTTAAAGGCGTTAAACAAGGAACATTTGATAAAAATGGTAAATTTATACCTGGAAATAGTGGTGCAGGCGAAAATCTACCTGAGTGGTTATCAAAAACAAGTGATAATGAAATTCCTGTGGCAAGAATTGCTGATATGCTATTAAACCCAGGTAAAACAATAGACCACAATGGTAAAAAAATTACTTATAGTGATATAGATTTTGTTTATTGGGTAGGTGGTAACCCATTCGTTCATCATCAAGATTTAAAAACTCTAAAAAAAGCTTGGCAAAAGCTAAAAACCGTTGTAGTAAATGAGATTTACTGGACTCCAACTGCTAGAATGGCTGATATATTATTACCTACAACTAGCCAATATGAAAGAAATGATATTTCTATGAGTGGGGATTATTCTAATATGCATATAGTTCCTATGAAAGCTGCTGTTATGCCAGTTGAAGAGAGTAAAGATGATATGCAAATCTTTGTTGAACTTGCTAAAGTTTATGGAACTCTTTGTGCGATTAGCAAGGGTGCAAGTGAAAAAGATGCAGCAATGTTAGCTACAAAATTAGTAAATGCTTATACAGAAAATCAAACTCCAGAGCAAATGATAGAAAAATACTATAACGCTGCTAAGAAAAGCACAAGCGTAGAAATGCCTGAATTTAAAGAGTTTTGGGAAAACAATAAAGCATTGAAATTTGAAGCTTCTCAAGATGCTTATGAGTTCGTTAGATTTAAAGACTTCGTAGAAGACCCTATCTTAAATCCATTAGGAACTCCGAGTGGTTTAATTGAGATTTATAGTGAAACTATTGAAAAAATGAACTATAAAGATTGTAAAGCTCATCCTATGTGGTTTGAACCAATTGAATGGCTAGGTATGAAAGAAAAGAGCGCAGAATTTCATATGATTAGCCCACACCCAACGAGCCGCTTACATTCACAACTATGCCACACAAGTTTAAGAGAAACTTATGCTGTAAATGGACACGAGCCTATTTTAATCAATAGCGAAGATGCTAAGGCTAAAGGTATTAAAAATGGAGATTTAGTTGAGGTTTTCAATGCTCGTGGTAAAGTTATTGCAGGAGCAGTTGTAAGCAATGATGTATTAAAAGGCGTAGTAGTGTTACAAGAAGGTGGCTGGTATGACCCTGATGATAATAATGATTGCAAATACGGATGTGCGAATGTGCTAACAATAGATATTCCAACAAGCGAACTTGCAAATGGAAATATCTCTCATACAGCTTTAGTAAATATCAAAAAATTTGAAGGCGAAAAACCTGAAATCGTAGTATTCACTGAACCTGTAAAAGCATAATATTAGGGGCATTTGCCCCTAGAATTTAATTTTAATTATTCATTATTTTTTCAAAATCAAACAACCATTCTACTTCTTCAATATTATTAAATTTATCGGATAAATTTGATAATTTAACTATTTTAAAACCACATTTATTGACATAAAAATGGATATTTCTTATTTCAAAATAAGGTGTTGTTTTAGTCTAAACTTTAGTTTTAGGAAAAGTTTTTTCCACCATTTGCCAAGTTTTAAAACCATAGCCTTTATTATGAAATTCTTCAAGTATATAAAACAAATCAAGATTATTATGTTGGGTATTTTCATCTATTAAAAGACATACTCCACCTATTTTTACACCATTGTCATATACATAAAAATTTTTAGCATTTTTATTCTCTAAAGATTTGAAAATCTCATCAATGGTGATTATATTTTCATCAGTTTTATCTCTAAGACTTATTTGAAAAGTATTTTGCACATCTTTTGCGAAATTAAAAAACTCATCACTAGAAATTTCTATTAATTCCATAATCTTCCCTTAATTTAGATTAAAATTATTTAATTAGCTTGTTGAAAAGTTTTTATAGTGATTAATCACTTGGTATGTAATTGTTATCTTGATGGTTGTATTCAATCTAATAATTACAGCATAAAAATTCATTCAAGATTTGTCATTCTTTTTAGTGGTTTTGCTAAGCAAGTGGGTTGATTAGTATTTTTTATAAAGAAGTCTGTGCGATAAATATGAGATAAATTTTTTATATTACTAAGTTTTAAATTCCATAAAATTAATAATTACAAGTGAAGTTATAATTTAAATTTGAATATTAAAAACTCATAGTATTTAATGAACCTATGAAAGCATAGTTAAGGGGATTTTCCCCTTTTTAATAATTATTTAATTTAACACAACCCTCTTTTGAGCCGAACGAACACGCAAGATTATATAGTTGTTTTATTTTGTCTAAGTTTTCTTTAGAATTTGAGTTTTTAGCTAATTCATCAGCGACTTTAATGCAAGAATTTGCATCTTTATCTTTTATACATTTTGTTTGATTGCTTATTAAATCAGGGTTTGATAAAAGTTCCATAGGGTTTAAATTACTTAATTTAAAATCATTACAAGCACTAAAAACTAATGCAACTAAAATAGCAAGGGTTTTTTTCATTATATCTCCTTATTTGTAATTAGATAATAATTATACCCCCCCCCTAAGTTAATGTATGATAAATATTTTTAGAAAACTGATTTATTAAAAAATACAAATTCTATTATCGTTTTTCTTTACAACTCTAGCAAAGGCGTAGGCGTTTATGTTTGCATTGTGTAAAATATCTAAAGCTTTTTGAGTGTCTTTTTCGCTAATGCTAAGGATTAATCCACCACTTGTTTCTGGAGAATATAAAAGTAAATCATCTTCAATAAATGATTTTACAAGTCCTTTTAAACTATTTTTGTTTGTATAACTAGCTGCTCCAAAAAGTCCTAAATTAGCGTAATTTAAAGTATTTTTATAATACTTTATCGCATCAGAATTGATTTCAATTGATATTTTATCATTTAGCATTTCGCTCAAATGTCCAATAAGTCCAAAGCCTGTAATATCAGTGCAAGCATTGATTTTTATGCCATTTAAAAGTTCTAAAGCTTTATTATTTAGGCTTTTCATACCATTTATACATTCGCTAAAATCATCGTCTAAATTAGCCTTAATAGCCATAGCATTAAGACTTGTTCCTAGTGGTTTTGTAGCTATTAAAACATCATTTTCTAAGGACTTGTTATTGCTTAAAAAACTATTTTTTTTAACATAACCAGTAACGCTAAGCCCTAAAAATACTTCACTAGAATTTAAAGTATGCCCACCAGCACAAAATCCACCCGCTAAATTAATAGTATCATTAAGCCCTGCTATCATTTGTTTTAAAATATCTTGAGATAAGCATTCGCTAAATGCAACTATATTCATAGCACTCATAACCTTCGCACCCATTGCAAAAATATCGCTTAATGAATTAGCCGCAGCAATTACAGCGTAATCATAAGCATCATTTACGATTGGGGTAATAAAATCAAGTGTTTGAACTAAGGCAAAATCTTCTAAATTAGTAGAAATTACCTTAGGGTAATCAATAACACAAGCATCTTCATTACTAGTAGTTGAGCTTAATACAAATTTGCTAGGTTTAATATTAGCTAAAGCATTGTGTAAGTCAGCCTGACTTAGCTTAGCTCCTCAACCTGCGTGCTTGCTAAATTGAGTAAGTTTCATAGATTTACCATTTTTGTTTCAAATAAAGTATCTATTATCTCAACTGCGTTTGAACTTCTACCAATTTTTGGACTAACTTGAAAATAATTTAAGCAATTTGCACAGCATAAAATATCAACTCCATCATCACTTAAAGCTTTTAAAGCATTAAATGCTGGATGGGTATCATCACAAGCTATAAAAACTGCTTCGTTTATTAATACAACTTTTTGAATTTTTCTTTCTTTTACGGCAGTTAAAAATCCAATTAAAAGCATTGCTCCTAATTCGCCTTCGCCAACTTTTAAAGATTTTAAGAATATTCCTTCTTGTTGTTTTGTTTCATCTTTTGAGCTTTTTATTTCGCTTTTTCTTAATTTAAAGCAAAATCCATTAAGCTCAAATTCTTGATTTAAATTCTTAAGCAATCTTTGGATATTTTCTTTTGCTGCTTCGTTATCAACTATTATTTCTAACTCATCATTAATTGCTAAATTAATTAATGTTTTTTTTGTTTCAATTACAGGTATCGGACAAGCCTTGCCGCTAAAATCTAGTTTCATTATTCTTCCTTTTTAAATAGTTCGTTAAATCTTTTTTCTAAAAATTCTTCTAATTCTTTTTCTAATAATTCATAATTTTTCATAAATTCTAAAGCCTTAGGGCTAAGAATAGTTCCGCTATCTTTACTAGCTCCTTTTTTGCTAATAAATATATCTCCACCTAAAAATTTTTCTGTGCTAGTTTTCTTAGTCCAAGCCTTTTTATAACTCATATGAAGTTGTTTTGAGCTCTCATTAATTGAGCCAAATTTTTCTATGGCTTTTAATATCTCATAATTACCTTTTCCAAAAATTTCGCCGTCTTCTTCTAACCAGAATTTGATTTTAGGTGTTTTATTTTTCATAGCTATAACTCGGTGTTATTTTTCCATTTTTTGTAAGTTCTTTATACCAATAAGAATGCAAAATATATACTTCTTCTTCTTCTTTATATCCTGTTATCATTGCGTGAATTGAGCCTTTGATAGCAAATACAGCCATATATAAATGCACGAAAAACATAGCAGCACAAACAATGCCTAAGATATTATGAACTATTGCACTAAGTCTTAAAATATTAATATGGCTAATTCCTAACATATTTTGTAAAAATTCGCTTTGAAAATCTAAAAAGAACATAAACGCACCAGTAATTATCATAATAGCTCCACCAAAAACGGCTATGTAATACCACATTTTTTGACCGAAATTATATTTTCCCGCTGGAACAGGTCTTTTAACCTTGCTTAAATATCCACCTACTATCATAAGCCATTTTATGTCATAACTAGCAGGTAACATTCTTTTAATCCAACAAAAAAACATAGGAATAATTGAGATAAAAAATAAAATAGTAGCAACTCCGTGAAGGTTTTTGCAAAGTCTTACAAATACTCCACCACCAAAATAATGACCATTCATAATAATTAAGCCTGTTGGAATTAATATAATCCAAGCAAGTGCAGCAATGAAATGAAAACCACGCTCAAATAATGAAAAGGCATATATTTTTTTGCCTTCGTGACTAAATGTTTTAGGTCCTATTACCATATAATGTAATGAAAACGCACAAAGCACTGCAATTAAGACAATTAAAGCAAGTGAAGCAATATAACTTGATGCTAATATTGTCCAAATTTCTCCTAATTCATAGCTAGTAATATTAGTAACTCTTCCTGTAGTTGTTAAATCACTAGCATTTAAACAGGTAAATAAAAATGCTAATACAAAAAACTTTTTCATAATATCTTCCTAAAATGATTTTATTCTTTAATTTATATCAAAATATTTTTAATTTCTCCTTGAATAGTCATTAAAATTAAATTCTTTTTGACTTTTAATGCTACCATCTTCACCAACATAAATTAAACTTGGTAATTTTACTCCGTTAAAAGTTGTATTTTTTACTATTGTGTAATGAATTTGGTCGCAAAATATTATCTTATCTCCTATATTTAGTTCTTGATTAAACTCATATTCTCCCATAATATCTCCTGCAAGGCAAGAATTACCTGTTAAAAGATAGCTATTTTTAGTGCTTTGTGTTTTTGCTAATTCATCACGACTTGCTAGGATTTTTGCATTTTTTACTTCGCTAGTGTAAGGCATAATGATAGTATCAGGCATATGAGCTTCAGCACAAATATCTAAAATTGCTATTTTTTTCTCATTTTCAACAATATCTAAAACACTAGCTATTAAATCCCCCGTTTGCCAACCAATAGCTTCTCCTGGTTCAAGGTATATTTCAAGATTATATTTTGATTTAATAGCTTTTAAGAATTGAATTAATTCTTCTACTTTATAGCCTTTTTTTGTGATATGATGACCGCCACCAAAATTAATCCATTTTAATGGGTGTTTTGTTAGATATGGTTTTAAGAAATTATCTTCAAATACTTTAAAGACTTTTTCTAAACTCTCAAAACTCTCTTCGCATAAAGCGTGAAAATGTAGCCCATCAACTATTATTTCGCTATCTAATAAATCCTTTGCTTTAATGCCAAGCCTTGAGAATTTGCCGCAAGGATTATAAATTTCTTTTGGAGCTACTGAAAACTCTAAATTACAGCGAATTCCTAAAGATTGATTTTTATAATTTTTATGATTTATAACTTTTTTATATTCATTCAATGAATTAACTACTATGTGATGACTAAGATTTAATATTTCTTCTAAATCGTCATTGCTAAATGCTGGTGCGTAAGTGTGGATTTCTTTATCTACAAATTCTTTAGCAAATTTTGCTTCCCATAACCCACTGCAAGTGCAGCCTTTTAAGTAATTTTTAATTAAAGGCATAGCAGCACTAAATGCAAATCCTTTTAAAGCTAATAAGACTTTAACTCCACTTTCTTCTTGAATTTTTTTAAAGATTTCAAGGTTATTTTTTAGTTTGCTTTCGTAGCAAATGTAAGCTGGTGTTTTAATATTATTTTCAATATATTTCATTACAATTTCCTTTCGGTATTAATAATTTTGCTATAATATCATATTAAATTTATAATATATTAGGTATTTTATGAAAGAAAGAAAGTCAATTTTAGAAGAATCAATAAAGAGCTTAACTCTTTATTCAATAATATTTTTTGCGTTAATTTTTAGCGTTGGAATATTTGTTATTAAATCAAGTTATACGGAAGAAGTAAATAGCCTAGAACAAGAATATAACGAACAAATCAATTTATCATCAAATAAATATATCAAAGAAGAACTTAAAAATATTAAAAAATATTTAGATGCAGAATTTTCATATTTAGACGATAGTGCCAAAGAATTTGTAGATAGTGCTTACAATTTCGCATTAAATTATTTAAACACTCACGAAGATAAACAAAAAGCTTTAGAATTTTTAAAAGCAAATATGGGTTATCCTATTGATATTGATGTTTTTGATGGAATTGACCCGACTTATTATTACTACGCTAGGTATGTTGAATTAGATAATAAAAAAATATTAAGAGTTACTTTAAATCCTAAAAAATATGAAGAAACTCAAAGGGTAGTAGCATTAAATAATATTAAAAATCTTCACAATGCTCAACTTTCTTATTTTAATGCAAAAAGATTAGATGATAATTTTAATTTTTTAGGTAATGAAAGATGGTATTGTGTATATGAAAATGAAGCTTACACTTGCTATGATAAAAATTGGTGGTTGGCTTTAGAATTTACCGTTAAAAGTGATGTATTAAAAGAAGCTTTAGAAGAAGTAAAAAGTAAAAGATTTGAATCGGCATTAATACAAGGTGCATTTTTAGGTTGCTCTATATTAATTGGATTTTTAGGCATTTTGGTATATATAATAAGAAAGAAGAAAGAAGTAAGAGCGCAAATAGAATTAGCTACTAAGCATTTTGATGTAGCATTAAATAAACATATATCTAATTTTAATAAGAATAAACAATTAAATAGTGATTTTGCATTTAAGGAATTTAGAACTTTAAGTTATGCTTTACTTAGATTTATAAGACAAATTCAAGCCAAAGACGGGAATATCAAAAAACAAGCGTATATTGATAATATTACCGGTCTAATGAATATGATAAGTGTTACTGAAAGCCTTGATAATTATGTAAAAAAAGATAATAAGGTATTATTATTTTTATTTTTTAACATAGATAATTTCAGAATTTATAACTCAATGTATGGAAGAAGTTTTGGTGATGAAGTTTTAAAAATCGTAGCTTATAGACTTTATACAACCTTAAAAGGTATGGCAACAGGCGATAATGAACATTTTGAGAGCTTAGACTTTATAAAATATGATAAATATAAATTTATACAAAATAAAACTACTTTTGAATGCCTTGCTAGGGTTAGTGCTGATGAGTTTTTATTAGTAATTGAAGTAGATAAAAATGAAGATTATTTTACATTAGCTAAAAAATACCATCAAAAACTAACCGCAAGAAGCATTAAAATTAATTCAAATGATGATTTAATAGAATATGAGCCATTTAAAATTAATGCTAGAGTTGGATTTAGTATATATCCAAAAGATAGCAAGAATTTACACGAATGTATAGGAAATGCTGATTTAGCAATAGAAAATGATAAAGCTAGTGGAGATAATTGGATATTTGGTTATACGGCAGAAATTGGCAAACAAAATGAAGCTAATTTAAAGCTACAACAAGATATAAGAAATGGTATTGTAAATAAAGAATTCTTATTATATTATCAGCCAAAAGTAGATGTAAAATCTGGCAAAATTATAGGAGCAGAAGCTCTTGTTAGATGGCAAAAAGGAGATAAATTAATATTTCCAGACCAATTTATAGGAATTTGCGAAAGAAGTAATTTAATTATTACTTTAGGTAATGAAATTATTAAAATGGCTTGTGAAGCTCAAAGAAGATGGTTAGAAAAAGGTCTTGAATTAAAACTTAGTATAAATCTAAGCACCAAGCAGCTTTTAAGCGAAGGAATAGTTCATACAATAGAAAAAAACATTCAAGGCATACCGCCAAGATTAATTGAATTTGAAATCACAGAAAGCTTTTCAATAGAAAATGCAACAAGTAAGGCTATTATTGATAAAATCAAAAAACTTAATGTAGGTTTATCAATGGACGATTTTGGTAAAGGATATAGTTCTTTATCTTATTTAAATGACCAAGATTTAGATTTTGATGTTGTTAAGATTGATAAGTGCTTTATACAAAATATAGATACTAATGAAAAAAATAGAAGATTGGTTGAGTTTATTGTAAATGTTATTAAATCTTTAAATAAACGCTCTGTAGCTGAAGGTGTAGAAAATATTGAGATTTTAAATTTCTTAAAACACTTAGGTTGCGATGAGTATCAAGGGTATTATTTTAGCAGACCTGTTCCTGAAAATATTTTATTAGAAAAGGTATATGAAAATGGTAAAGATTAATTTTTTAGGACCTATTAATAAAAATTCTATTGAATTAAATGTAAAAAATGTTCGTGAATTAAAAAATGAGTTATTGAAAATTGAAGATTTAAAAGAATGGTTAGAGATTAGTGCTATTGCTATAAATGATAATTTCATAGATAGTTTAGATATTGCATTAAAAGATAACGATGTAGTAAGCATACTACCTCCTGTTTGTGGTGGTTGAGCGTGAAAGAATTTCAAATATTTAATAATGCTCTTGATGAAAAAGCTTTATATAGTGAATTTTGTGGAATTTGCAAAGAGTTAAATTATGGAGCATTTTTAAGTTTTAGTGGAATTATTAGGGCAGAAGGTCATATTAGCGGTCTTAGTTTTGATATATATGAGCCAATTTTAAAAAAATGGTTTGATGATTGGTGTGAGAAAACTAGGAATTTAAATATTAGATTATTTTTTGCACATGCAAAAGGAGATGTATTAGTAGGTGAATGCTCTTATTTTGCAGGGATTGCAAGCTCACATAGAAAAAACGGCTTAGATATATTTGCTAAGTTTATTGAAGATTTTAAACAAAATGCACCTATTTGGAAATACGATTTAATTAATAATCAAAGAATTTATGCAAAGGATAGAAGCTTTAAGTTGCCTAACGCAGGTCTTTTAAGCAGCAAGGAAGATTAAGTAATGAATAAAAAAGCATTAGTAATAGAAATTATTATTGTATGTATTGTGGTACTTGCGTTACTTATTTTACTAGGTCTTAAGGTATATAATTCAAAAAATGAAGCAGAAATGTCAAAATCAATCAGAAACTTAGCTACATTGATTAATGATGTAGATACATATTATTCTAATAATGAAAATTTTATAGATATTCCATTGATGACTAAAGTAGGGCTTGATAAGGATATGTGGTTTTTTGTTAAATCTGAAAAATGCTTACACTTTAGCACTTTTAGAGATTTTTTGATAGTTAAAAAAATTGAAAAACCAGGGGAATTATGTTCTACATTATTAAGTTATGATTCTGTGAAATCGCTATTAATAGGCAAAGACACTCCGGGCGATGAAGCTGTAAGTGTTAATATAAGCAATTCTAATACTATATTTATTAGAATGGGTATTAAATACGATAATTCTATATTATAAAACTATTTTATAACCTGTTGAAGTAATATTTTTTATAATATTTACACCCAATTTATCTCTAAAACGCTTTATAAATGTTCTTACAGAACCATCTTTTACATCGCTTTTGCCCCAGCAAATCTCTTTTATTTCATCAAGACTTACAACTTTTCCTATAGGTTCACTAAGGGCTTTTAATAAAGTTAATTCTTTTTTTGTAAGTTCAACTTCAAATTCTAATGTTTTAAAAGTTGATTTCATATAATCAATCGTATAATCACCTATTTTAGTAACTTTACTCATATTTGAAACCAGGCTTTTTACACTTGCGATTAATTCTTCTGGAATTACAGGTTTGATTAAATACTTATTCACATTAACATCAATAGCTTTTAGTAATTTTTCTTTATCACTATGAGCTGAAATTACTATAATAGGCGTATTTGGGCTTAGGTCTTTAATGCTTTTTGCAAGGCTTAAACCATCTTTTAGCGGCATTAATACATCACAAATTACTATATCAGGACGAAGTTTTTTAAATTTATTTAATCCACTTAAGCCATCTTGAGCGTAATGCACTTCATAAAACAAAGGTGCTAAAATATCTCCCATTAGATGAGCTATATTTTTCTCATCTTCAACAATTAATAAACTTAACATTCTTCTCCTTTAAAAATAAGTTCAAAATATGCACAATTGCCCTTGTTAAAACATCTTATATCTGCATTTATTTTATTTAAAATTTGCTTACAAATGTAAAGCCCAAGTCCTACGCCTTGTTTTTTGTGTTTAGTTGTAAAATATGGGTCAAATATATGCTCTATTATGTTAGAAGGAATTGCCCCTGCATTATCGCTAATTTGCAAAATCAAATTCTTTTTTTCTTTAAATACTTTAAAATGTAGTATTTTATCATCTAGTTCTTGTTCTAAAAAAGCATCTTTAGCATTGTTTATAATATTTACAAGAACTTGCACTAATTCATTAAAATTACATAACAAACAGCATTTTTTAATATCAATATCAAATGTAGTTTTTATATTATTTTTTTTCAATGCTTGATAGCTTATGTATAAACTATGCTTAATTACTTTAATTAAATTATGCTTTTCTAAAGGCGTATTAGGATTAATAAAGTCCCTAAAATCATTAATAGTTTGGCTCATATTTTGGATTAATTTTTGACATAATTTATAATGTTTATCTTTTTTTTCGTTATGCAATAAATAAATAGCTAAAGATAATTCATTTAAAGGTTGTCTCCATTGATGAGCTATATTTTCTAGCATTTGTCCTAAGATAACTTGGCGATTTTGCTGAAATATTATTTTTTGTTGAGCGTTATTGATTGCTATTGCGTCTTCTATTTTCTTTTCTAAATTCTCATTGAGTATTTTTAAAGAATTTGTCTTTTGAGCTACGACTTGTTCTAAATTCTCATTTAATTGCATTAGCTTTTGTTTAGTTGCAACAAGCTCTTCATTTAAGGTAAAAAGCTTAGTAACATCGTGTCTAATAGCTATAAATTCAAATATTGTTCCATCTTCATCAAAAATTGGAATTATTGTTGTTTGTGCGTAGAAAAAATCCCCATTTTTCTTTTTATTCTTAACCACTCCTTTATGAACACGCCCAGCTAAAATAGTATCCCATAATTTTTTAAAAGCACTCTTAGGCGTATCAGGGTGGCGGATAATATTGTGATTTTGTCCTAGTAGTTCATCTTCACTAAAACCACAAAGATTGCAAAATTCTTCATTTACAAAGGTAATAATCCCATTTATATCTGTTTTTGAAACTATATTTGTGTTTTCAATTGCATTTTTATATTCATTTAATCTATACATTTTTATCTACTTAATTTAAGTGCTAAAAAGCACAAATAAAATCCATAAACAATAATTAAAGCAAAAAATAAATATTGAATATTTTTAATTTTTCTAATTTTATTTATAAATATAGAGCCTAAAAGCATAGCAGGAAGAGTGCTAAGCCCAAAAATTAACATATTAAGCCAAGCTTCATTAACGCTTTTTGCAATCATTGATTTTGCTACGAAAAAATATACTAAACCACAAGGAAAAAATCCATTTAAAAAGCCAAATATAAAGCCTTTATATTTTGAAGTTTTTTTATTGTTTAAAAATACCATTATTTTTTTATATATGAATTGATTTTCTATAAAAGCTAGTAGTTGTCCTTTAACAATTAAAGCAAATCCTAAAACAACGCAAAAAGCACCTAAGATAAAATATAAAAATACTTGTAAGTTTAAAGAATTTAAAAAATAACCTAAAAAATAAGCTATAAGACCTATTAAAATATAAGCACAAATTCTACTAAAATGATATATAAAAATATCAAAAAAATTACTCTTTTTGTGGTTGAATAAAAGAATTATCCCACCACACATAAAAAAACAATGAGTAAGACTAAGACCTAGTCCTAGCACAAAAGTGCTAAGAAGATTGTTTATAACATCTTCCTTTTTTTAAGCTCTTCTTCATAAAGCTTTTCGTAAATTAAATCGTATTCTTCGCTACCAGGGACGATTTTTCTTTTGTAATTATTAATTTTATCAAATACTAGGTCTTCAATATCTTCGTAAGTTTTTAAGTATTCAATCATACTTGAATAAATCACATTTTTTACTCTATTTTCTGATACATTAAAATTGATTAAATCTTCATCAACCAAAGCGTCCAAAATAGCGTGAGATAAGGCATTATATCTATCTTCATAATTCATTTGGATTTTATATTCATCTGCTAGTTTTTTCTTAAGTAACCAAAACATATTTTTTCTATCAACTTGCATTAAATCCATTTGGCTTTCTTGCTCTGCTAAAATCTCATTTACCTTCTCATCAAGTGATTTTTCTTTTAATACTAAGGCTGTAATAATTTTTGAAACTACTTCTTTAACTGGCTCTAAACCATTTACTAATTTTACAAATTTTGAGTTTAATAAATCTATTGAAATTTTATTTGAAACATAAGGAATATGTGGTTGTCTAATACGCATTTTTAATCCTTTTTTATTTTTCTTCATTATAAAATATATTAGTAAAAATGAATATAACAATAATAATTAATTTTTAACTTTTGATAATTTTTAAAATGCCTTAATATTAAGCTTTTTAAGAGTTTTAAAGCATTGATTTGAATTCGGAATTTCCGAATTCAAATTCTTTTAATCGCCTATATAAATTTGTCTTGGGCGAACTATTTTTAATGGGCTTTCTTTTTGCTCAATTAGTTGTGAAATCCAGCCAGGAATTCTACCTACTACGAATAATACCGCAAACATTTCATTTGGAATTCCTAGAGCTTTTAAGATTAAGCCGCTATGAAAATCAACATTCGGATATAATCCACGGCTTACAAAATACTCATCATTTAATGCGATTTCTTCAATTCTAGTTGCAACTTTTACAAAGTTTGCATCAATTCCAATTTCGCTAATTAATTGGTCTCTTAGTTTTTTAAGAACTTTTGCTCTAGGGTCAAAGTTTTTATAAACTCTATGTCCAAAGCCCATTAGTCTAAATGGATCATTCTTATCTTTTGCTCTTTTAATAAACTCATCAACTCTATCAGGTGTGCCAATTGTCTCAAGCATTCTAATCACACCTTCATTAGCACCCCCGTGTGCGTGTCCCCACAATGCACCAATTGCTGAACTAATACAGCTATATGGGTGAGCGTGAGTGCTACCGACTGAACGCACTACACTTGTGCTTGCATTTTGTTCGTGATCAGCATGAAGCATTAAAACCGTATCTAGTGCTTTTACCTCAATAGGTCTTAGATTTACATGCTCGTATGGATATGTTCTTAACATATATAAAAAGTTTTCGGTAAATCCACGATCAAGATTAGGATATGCCATAGGAAAGCCATTTTTATAGCGATACGCACTAGCGGCTATTGTTGGTATTTTTGCTACGATTCTGGCTGCCATTTCCATATAATCTTCGTGCTTATCCATATTTAAATGGTCAGGATAAAATGTTGAAAGTGCTGCAACTGCTGCTTGCATAACTGCCATAGGATGAGCATTGTCAGGGAAAGCGTCAAACAATTTATGCATACCTTCGTGAATAAAGCTTCTTTTTTTAAGCTCATATCTAAACGCTTCTAATCTTTCAGGACTTGGTAATTCTTTATGTAATAATAAATGCACTACATCTAAAAAAGTTTTATTTTCTGCTAGCCATTCAATAGAATAACCACGATGCCTTAATTCTCCTGCTTCTCCATCTATATAAGTAATACTTGATTTACAAGTTGCAGTGCTAGTTAATCCTTCATCATAAGAAAATGCACCTGTTTTTGAATATAAAGACGAAAAATCAATTGATTTTGCACCTCTAGTTCCACTTAATACATCAAATTCAAATTCTTTACCATCGTAAATTAATTTTGCTTTTTCCATTTTTAACTCCTTTTTTAATAGTTATGTATATTTTAAAAGGAATTTGTGAAATATTGTAAAAAACTTACTTAGATTTTTGCTTATGTGTTTCAATAAGTAACGAAATTTTAGGAATAGCCCACATAAATATGACAGCTTCAATTAAAGATGATAAAACCAAAGCTAAATAAAAAGAATTATCAATTAAGTTTAATTTCATTCCTAAAGTTGCAATTGCGATTAATAAAGTAAGCGGCATACAAGATGTAAAAGCTAATAAAATGCAAGATATTTTAAAGTCTTTATAAAATACAAAAGAACTAATTATTCTACAAACTAACATAGTAAGAATAATAGCAAATGACATTAATATAAGCTCTTTATTAACCAAACTAAAATCAAGGCTTAGCCCAACATATACGAAAAATATAGGTATTAAAAATGGGTGTCCTAATGAGCTTAATTTATGCTCTAAATCCTTTTTATGCCCAAAAAAGCTAGATATAAACATACCAGCTAAAAACGCTCCTAAAGCTATTTCAAAATCAAAATAAAGCATTAAAGCAACTGCTAGCATCCACAATGCAAGACTAAGCCTTACATTACGCTCTGCTTTATCATAATCAGGCATTAAAATTTCTTTAAGCCAAGGTAACCACCAAAAAATCGCATTAAAAATATAATAAATTACAACAAAAATCCCTAAAAAGAATAGTATTGACAATACAGAAGTAACAACTTGCATTGTGCTACTTGAGTTTGAAAAGCTATTTAAAAGAGTTATTAAAACAATGCTTATTACTTCGCCAAGTGCTGCTAAAACCATAGTAAAACTAAGCCATTTTGGAGTAATTTCGTATTCTTTATATAAAATACTAATAAGCCCTATACTCATAACAGGAATTATTATTGCAACTACTAAGCTAAGTTTTAGTATCAATGAAATACTAATAGCTAAAGCGTAAAGAATTAAATAAAATAAAGATATTTTTTTTAGCTCATTTGCATTTAATTTTATAAATTCTTTAAGGCTTACTTCAAGCCCTGCTATAAACATTAAATAGCAAAATCCAATATGAGAAGCTAGGGTAAAAGCAGGTGTTTTTGTGATTATTCCAATAGCACCAGCAATACTTCCTAAAATAATTTCAACCGCTAAAATAGGTAAGCTAGTAAGCTTTGCTATATAAGGCGATGAAAAAACAACAAAAGATATAAATAATAAAATATTTAAATCATTTGAGCTAAGTTCCATTAATTTCCTTGTATAAATCTAGTATCCTCAAAAATTATGCTTTTTGCAATTATTTCAATTTTTTCGGGGATATTTTCAATAATTATAATAGGACTTAGGTTATAGTGATTAAATAATTTTGCTCTAAAACTTATTTGTTTTTTAATACTTGGTGGATTTTTTAAAAATTCTTCATAATTTTCGTATTTAAAAAACTCATTCGCTTTTTTAAATGATATTACACATAATTCATCTTTATTACACATTATTAGCTCTTTACTTATGTCAAGACTTAGATTAATTTTGCGTGATTTAAAATGCGAATAAAACAAAACAAAAGCTTTTGCAGTATTTTTATTAGCTTTAATTCTTGCATAAAGCAAACGATAATTTAAAAACTTTTCTCTAATAATGCTAAATTGTTGATTTTTGCTTTCTAATCTTACGACTTTTTTAAAAAATTGCAATTTTTCTTCTATTGAGCCAGGTAGAATTTGATTTTTATATATACTTGAGCTTAATTCTTTTATCAAATGCTCTTCGCTTTTTTGTTGAGCTAAGCCGTAAATACAGCCACAATAATTTTGATGATACAATAAATCATCTTTTGCTAATTTTAATTGCCTTTGAGTTCCACCATCTTTTCTAAAATCAACACAAAAAAACTCTAAATCAGTCCCTTTTAAAGCTTCTTGCATAGATACTCTTAATTGCTCTAAATCTTTTTTAGGAGAGCATAAAAGTGTGGTTGTAAATGTTTTTTGCCCTAATTTTAAAGCCATTTCAACAGAACTTTGCATTCTAAAATCAAAACATTTAGAACATCTCTTCCCACGCTCAGGCTCATTTTCATAGCCTTTTACATAATTAAACCATTCAGCATAATCATATTCACCTTTAATTAGCTTAATACCAAGCTTTTTACAAGACCTTGCTACATCAAAATATCTTAATTCATATTCGCTAAAAGGATGAATATTTGGGTCATAAAAATACCCGATGAGTTCTTCATCAGGCATTAATTTTCTTAATTCTTGCAAAAAAAAGTGCGAATCAACGCTACAACAAATATGAACTAGCATTAATTTATTTTATACTTTTTACTAATTTCATTTATTGTGCCATCATCTAGCATTTCTTGTAGGCTTTTATTTATTATTTCAAGTAATTTTGTATTACCTTTATTTACGGCAAATCCTTGTGAGTCTTCATCTTTATACTCGCAAACTACTTGCAAATCAGGATTTTTATTTAAAAAATTAACAGCAGCAACCTTATCTAATACTATAGCATCTATTTTTTTGCTTTGTAATGAAAGTATGCTAATGCTAGAATTTGCAAAGCCTTTTACTTCTTTTTGGCTAGATTTTTTTGCTATATCATATTGCACCGAGCCAAGTTCAGCCCCAAAAAGCGTATTAGTAAAATCTAAATCTTTACAATTTTTAATTTCTTGATTTTCATTATTTTCTATTCTTTTTATGAAATAATTAGAACTATCTTTAAAATTAATTGTAAATTCTACTGCCTTAGCTCTTGCTGGAGTTTTTTTCATAATTGCTCCGATTAAATCCACTTTATTGCTCTTAAGACTTGGGATTAATCCGTCAAAATCCATATATTTAAACTCCACTTCTAAATTATTTCTTTTAGCAATTTCTTTAATAATATCAACATCAAAGCCTTTTAATTCGTTGTTCTCTAAATATTCATAAGGCGGATAATTAGGTGCTGTTGCTACTCTTAAAATATCAGCACTCATACTTGTTAATAATGCTAAAGAAAATAATATTTTTTTCATTTTGCTCCCTTACTTTACGCTATCTTTATAAACTGCGTTTTCATTTACTACTTCTTTAATAATTAAAGACCTTTTTGTCTCTCCTGTGCTATCTATGCTAATAATCCCACTAACGCCTTCGTAATCTTTAGTTTTTTTAATCTCTTGATTTATACATTCGCTAGTGATTTGCTCGCAACGATTTGCAGCTTCTACTAATACAAAATAAGCATCAGCACCCATTGCAGCAAAATTTGATGGAAGACTTCCATTATAAGCTTTTGCATATTCTGCTAAATATTTTTTGCTAAGTTCTGTTGGTGGAACATTTGCATCAAAGCTATCTGTATATAAATGATTGTTTGAATACTCTGCTGCAAGTTTGATAAATTGCTCATCAGCAACCCCATCAGCACTAGCGATTATACTTTTAACACCTGCGATTTTTGCTTGTCTTACAAAAAGTGCTGCTTCTTGATAATAAAGTGGCAAATACACTACATCAGGATTTAAACTAGCAATTTGAGCTGAAATAGCGTTAAAATCTTTATCTCCACTTGTAATGATTAATTCTTTTAATATTTCTCCACCACCTTGAACAAATTCTTTTTTGTAAGCTTTTGATAAACCTAGTGAATAATCAGTCGCTTGGTCTTTTACAATTATTGCTGTTTTTTTACCTTGAGCTAATAAATATTTTGCCATAGCTTCGCCTTGAAAACTATCATTAAAGCACACTCTAGCAGCGTAATTTTTGCCTTTTAATAATTTATCATTTGTAGCAGCTGGTGCAATTACAGGCACTTTTTTCGCTTCAGCTGTATTCATAACCACTATAGTATTTGCAGTAATCATTTCTCCAATTATTGCACTAACTTTTGGTAAAACTCTTTCAGTTGCTGTGATGGCTTCTATTTTATCGCCTTTTGTATCAACTATATTTAAATTGATTTGCTCTCCATTTTTTAAAGTTGGTTGCATTGCATTTGCTACTTTTATTCCATTAAGTGCCGCATTTCCATACGCTGCAACGCTACCGCTAAGTGGTAAAACTACACCAATATCTAAAGCAAAAGCCGCACTAGAAGCTAATAAAATTAAACTTTTTTTCATAATAAATCCTTTAAATAATTTAAATAAATTCCTTGAATTACAAGGCATAAAAGACCTGCAAAAAATCCTGCAAGTAAATCATCAAGCATAACGCCTAAGCCACCTTTTAGCTTTTTATCAACTTTACCAATAATACTTGGCTTAGTTATGTCAAAAAGCCTAAATAAGGTAAAAGCTAAAGCAAAATGCCACCAAGAGTTGTTAAAACTCATACCAATCGCCAAAAAAACCCCACAAACCTCATCAATTACTATTTCTTTAGCATCGTGTTCGTGAGTTTTTTCATAATCGTCAATGATTTTAATACTTGCAATAAAAATTGCAATACTTAATAGCATTAAAGTGCTTTTATCTGTGTAAATTAGTAACAAATAAGCAAATGGTAATGCCGCAATAGTCCCCATTGTGCCACTTGCAAACGGACTAAGACCTGAATAAAAAAATGTTAAATATAGTTTTGCTAATTTTTCTTTCATTAAAATCCTTTGTAATTTGGAAAAATATCTTAAGTTAGTTAAGGAATAATTTGTTTTTAGAATTTGATTTAAAGAATTTAAATATCGTTTTTAAATTCTATGATTTTTAATTTAAGAAAAACATTATAAAATAACGATTATTTTTTATAAAAAAGGCAAAAAATGTTGAAAAAATCAATAATTTTAATGAGTATTTTATATTCTAGTTTAAATGCAAGTGCCGTTGATAGTAGATTTTCGTATCAAGATTATTTAGATTTTGGTGCTAATAAAGGCAAATTTAAAGCAGGGACAACAGAGCTTAGCGTAAGCTCTAAAGATGGGACTTTAAAAGTAGATAGTTTTTATTCTATGCCTATGATTGATTTTAGTGCTAGTAATAAAACGGGGGATTTGTTTAGGGGAGAATTTACCAATATAGGAACAAACAGAGTTTTAACGGCAGCTCATATGATTAGTAGAAAAGATAAATTAATTCAAGCTGGTTCAGTAATAGAATTTGGTGGAGTTAGAACGACTGCTGTTAGTGCTTCTAATAATTTTGATGATTATTTTAAAAACTGTGCTGATACAACTTGTCCTCCAAGAACTGATATAGAAGATTTTGTTGAGCTTAGAATGAATAAGATTAATTTAAATACTAAAGCAGATATTGCTCCAATAAAATACTATGATGAGAATGGAAAAGACACAAATTATGAAGCTTGTAAAAATGGTGGTTTGAGCTGTTCGGATACTAGCGGTAAGGCTGCTTTATATGATAATTCTAGATATACACTTTTTGTAAGAAATGGAACAGGTATTCAAAAAATTACCGAGCAAAGAAATGACGCTGAAACAATAAGCACTAATAATAAATACTTTACAGGTGGAATTGCAAATTTAAGCGATTTTAATAGCTTTAAAAATGAATATGGTTTATATATGCTAAATATATTAGGTAGCGATAGAATTCAATTCTCAAGTACTGGTTCTAAAGGAGATAGTGGAAGTGCATTATATGTTTGGGATAATCAAGATAAGAAATGGTATATGGTAGGTGTTACTAGTGGTACTGATTGTAAAGGAGATAGTGTAACTTGTACTTATACTAATTATCATTTAGTAAATAATCACACTATGGATAATTTTAATAAAATTCACAATATAAGCACTACGGCTAATTTAATACTTGATGCTGATTCTTTAAAAGATGGTTTGGTAGAACTTGAAAAAACAATGGGAGCTGATTTATCGTTTAAACACTATTATAGTTTGTTGGGCGCTCAAACAAAATTAAATTACAATAAAAGAGTATTAGCAATGGCTAACGATAAGGATATTTATATAAATGGTGGTTCTTTAACTCTTAGTGCTAATGCTGATTTAGGTTCTAGTGCATTGATTATAAAAGATAATTTAACTTATGATATTAAAGGTAATTTTGACTTTTTACACGGCGGTCTTGATATAGGTGCTAATTCGGTTGTAAATTATGACCCTAAAACAGCAAAAAATGATTATTTACATAAAATTGGTGCGGGTAAATTGATAGTTAATTCAAGTAGCCCTAATGCAGGTCTTAGAATAGGTGGGGGTGAAGTTGAGTTTAAAAATTCTTCAGGCACAACTTTTGGTAGTATTTATATGACTAATAATTCAAGTTTAAAGATAAATAACGCAAATCAAATAAATACAAATTATTTATATTTTGGCGAGAATGCAGGTAAGATTGATTTAAATGGAAACAATATTAATCTTAATAATTTTTACGCGAGTGATAATAATGCAGTGATAACAAATACTAGCACTAACTTAAGCACTCTTGAAATCAATAAATTTGCTACAACAGAACCTACAAATACTATTTATCACGGAAATATTAAAGGAAATATTAATATAGTTCAAAATCACAATAATAAATCCGATAAATACGCTGTTTATGATGGTGGTTTAGATATTCAAAATATGGAATTTAAAAACGGAAATTTAGTTTTACAAGGTCATCCAATAGTGCATAATTATGTATCACAAGATGTAAAAGATAAGCTAAAAGAAGAAGTGTTTACTACCCCTACAAGGCTAGATCAAGAAGATTGGGAAGAGAGAAATTATAAAATGGCTAGCCTAACTTTAGATAAAGCTAGTCTTGATATTTTAAAACATTCAAATGTGGATATTAAAAACATTAATTCTATTTCTTCAACTATTAAAATTGGCGATAATTTAGCTTATATAGATAGATTTGATGGAGAAAATATAAAGGCAAATTCTATTGCAACAGAATTTCAAGGAAGTTTAGAAAATGAAAGTTATGACAAAAATCTAAAATATCAAGAAGAAGTAACAAGTGGCAAAAGCATTGCTAAAAATATCAAAATTAATTCAAATTTTGATTTGAAAACCAATTCAAAACTAAGCCTTTTAAATGGCACAGATTTTAAAGGCACAATAACAGCTGATGATAGTTCTAGCCTTGAGTTTAATGGTGCAATGATTAATGCAAATATAAACGCAAGTAGCCTAAACTCAACCAATACAACATATATTTACGAAAGCAAAACTAATGCTTTAAATATAAGCAAAAGCACAAGTGGAGATAATAATACCTTATTAATTCAAAAAGACTTTTTAAACGGAGATGATAAAATACTTTTAGCAAGCCTAACTAATGATACTTTAGTGGCTGAAAATTATTTTGATATTAAGGGTGAAGCTTCAGTATTTGCCGACCTTAAACCTAATGTAAAATACTATGATGAAAACGGCACAGCTAAATGGTATCTTGAAAAAATACCATCTACTCCATCACCAGAGCCAAGCCCAACACCAAATGAGCCTAGCACTCCAAATAAACCAAGCGAGCCTGATACTAAACCAACTCCGCCAACTAACACAGACACAACTCCAAGTGAGCCTATTAATCCAAATGAGCCTAGTGTTAATAATCCAAGCGAACCTAGTATTCCTAGCACTCCAACAACTCCAAGCGAGCCTGATACTAAACCAGTTGAGCCTAAGCCAGACACCCCAACAACACCAAATGAGCCTACAATACCAGATGAGCCAAGCACTCCAAATAACCCAGAAGAGCCTGTTATAGTTGAGCTTGACCCAAATCCTAGCAACAATCCAAGCAATGTAGAAACAAAAGGCCATTATCAAGAATACTTCTTCGTAAGAGAGAAAGAAAGTTCAATAAATACAGCTAAAAACACGCTAAATCAAGCATTTTTTAACTATGTTTTAGAGTGGAACAATATGCAAAAGCGTATGGGAGAGCTAAGAGATGAGGTTGCAAATGGCGGAATTTGGATTAGGAATTTCGGTGGAGCAAGTTCGTATCTAAAAGATAATAAGACCAAATATTATGAATTACAAATCGGTGCTGATAAGATTAGCGAAATGGATGATTTCAATGCTTATGCGGGAATTATCTTTACTAATTCAATTTATAAACTAGATACAAAAAATATGCTAGAAGGTAAAGTAAAAGGCATAGGCGGGGGACTTTATTCAAGCTTTATTTTTAATAATGGTTTTTATATTGATATGATTGCAAAATATGTTGATTATAAAAATGACTATACTCTAACGCTAAATAATGGCAATAATAAAGCGATTTATATTAACGCGAATAATCATTCTAAAAGCGTAGTAGCAAGCGTAGAATTAGGCAATAGATTTTATATAAATAATTATTATTTAGAGCCTAGCGTTGAGTTAATTAGTGGCTATGTTAGTGCGATTAGCCTTGAAAATAAAGCCGAGCATATAAAATTAGAAAGCAAATCATTCGTTCCATTTAATACAAAAACAATGCTAAGTTTTGGTAAGCAAAGTAGCGAAGATTCAAGATTTGGATTTAGATTTGGGGTTGGAATTGCTGCTGATTTAGCTAAAAACGGCGATAAAACCATAAGAGATTTAAATGTAATTAGACAAATTGAAGGCAAAAAAGATACAAGAATGCTAACTAATGCTTCATTTAATTATAATTTCACGAATAATTTAAGGCTAATGACCGAGTTTGAAAGGACATTTTTTGGTGATTTGAATGTGGATTATTCGCTTAATATGACTTTAAGAAAGAGTTTTTAATTTATTTTGCACCTATTTTAAAGGTGCAAAATCTTTATATGTTTTTATCTTGCCAATAAATATTATTTATTGGATTTTTTAATGAGTTTAAGCATAAAGAGTTTAAAAATACATTTATTCTATCGCCTAAATACTCAAATTATGACGCAAAGCTTAATTTTTGATATAAAGAAGCAAAAATAACCATTAAATAATAATCTTTATTCATTCACTCGCATTACTAAATACAAAAAATAAAGAATTTAAAATAATAATTCAAATAAAAATATTTTAATTTTCTTTAAAAGTAATTTAAATTGCTAAGTTATTGTTTTTATTAAACTACTTCTTAAATCTTGCCAAATTACTAAGCGTTAAAGATAGCTAAGATTTATAATTTTTATCCACAAATTTCTTAAAAGTTTAGTTATTTTTATGTTATTTTTACACATTTAATTGTAATTGTATTTTTTACTCATAAAACCACTTGAAATCTCACTGATATTGATTTTTTAAGTATTAAAAAATAAAGAATTTAAAACAATAATTTACACATAAAAACTAAAAAATATAAATCAATATTTTTTTATTACTAAAGCTTTATATTTTGATTTAGAGATAGCCTAAATAGTATTAAATCAATAATATGATAAATTCAAATTTATGTTTAAGCTATTATTTTTTTTAAAAAGATTATTTTTTGAATGAATTGCTGTGATTTGCAATATTAATGCAAGTTAGCGTTAGAATGTTTTTATCTTTTTCGTAAATTAGCACCAAATCGTTTTTCACATGGCAATCTCTATAGCCTTTAAATTTACCTTGCAAAGCGTGGTCTTTATAAATCAGCTCTTAGACTTCATCATTTGCCAATCTTAAAATAATTTTATTTGTTAATTCTTTATCAGCTTTGCTTAGTTTTTTAAAGGCTGTTTTGTAAGCTTTAGTCTCCCTTACTTGATACTTCACCATTTTATGCTTTCTTCTACGAATTTTTCAGCGTCCATATATTCAATTTCCCCACGCAAATATGCAGCTTTTAATTCTTTTGCTTCTTTTATAGAATCTAAAAATTCTTTACTATTATAAAAATCATCTAATTTGCTTTTTTCTTTCTTTATCTTTATCGGCTCGTTAAATGCCTTTGCTAATTCTTTTAAAGCCTTTAAAAAGTGCGGATTATCATTCATCTTTACTATTACATTCATATTTACTCCTTTTGTAATCGTTATCTTATACTAAATATGTTTAATTTATCAAGTTTTAAGTAAAATTCTTGCTTTAAATTCTTAAAAGTTTAAAATGTTTTTTGATTATATTTTTTAAAAAGTTTAATAAGTAAAAGGTGCTAAAGATAGCACCTTAAAAACTATTGTAATAACCTTAGTCGTTTTTAAAGATAGCCGAAGCTATCTTTAAAACTATTGTAATAATTTAGTCGTTTTTAAAGATAGCCGAAGCTATCTTTAAAACTATTGTAATAATTTAGTCGTTTTTAAAGATAGCCGAAGCTATCTTTAAAACTATTGTAATAATCTCATTACGTTTTGTTGAACAGCGTTAGCTTGGCTCATTGCATAAACACCTGATTGAGCTAATATTTGGTGCTTACTAAATGTAGCACTCTCAGATGCAAAGTCAACATCTCTAATATTACTTTCAGCTGATTTAACATTTACTTGAGTAACTGAAATATTATTAACAGTTGAAACAAGTTGATTTTGAACAGAACCAAGGTCACTTCTAATTGCTTCAAGAGCTTTTTGAGCTGATTCAGCAATATTCATCATTGCTTGTGCGCCTTTTAAAGTCATTACACCTGCAGCATAACCATTCTTATTATCTCCTGCATCAGTTGCTTGCCAATCATTAGCATTAAAGCCCATTGCATCTGCTGTTTCTCTATCTATAGTAGCATTAGTTTCTCTTAAGCTAACTGTTTTTTCAGAAACATTTTTATCATAGCCTATTGCACTTGTAACATCCATACTATGCAATTTATTATCAGCCCCAACATAATCTCTAGTAGCTTCTACAACTATGTCTTTACCATTAGTTGATGAAAAACTTAATCTTCCAAAGTTAGTCTTAGTATCATCTGTAAGACCAATAATGCTACTTAAACCTTCTCTATTAGCTTCATTTAAACCTTCTTTTAAGCCTTCAAGGAATTTCATAGCTGCATGAGCAACCATTCCATTCTCACCTTCGTTTGTAGCCATAGTTTTACCTTTAGCCGCATCAACTACTTTTTGAAGTTTTCCTAGAGCATCATCTATAGCTGCATTAGCATCTGCTAATGTTTTAAATTTAGAATTTGTATCTCCAGCTACAGCCCTTACTGCTGCGTTGGCGTTATTAACTAAATCATTATAAGTTATTCCATTAGGATTAGCTGCACCAGCACCGGTAGCACCACCATTTGTATTACCAGCATTATTAGGAACTAAAGTAGCATTTAATGCACCTTGTACTTTAGCATGCACACCACTTAAATCTATTTCTGTACCATTTTTAATTGCTGTTTTAATGGCATCAGTAGTTGCTTTATCATAACCATCTTTAGCAATTCTTGCATCTTGTTCGTAGTGAGCTGCTTGAATATCTTCAAATGTATTTTTGCTATTTAAAATAGAGCCAGCTGCACCTGTAGGAGCGGTTGTAACATTACCACCACCACCTGCCCAAGCTGTAGCATCTGCTAAATCTACCAATACTTGTCCGTTAGCACCATTTGTATCATTTGCATTACTGGTATACAGCACATGCTTATCAGCATCAGTTCTACTTGACTTATCCACCCCATCAGTTATCTTAATACCTCTACCATCTCTATTAGCAAGTACTAATCTTCCTTTTTCATCAACACTAGCCTCAACCCCTGTTTGATCTTTTACAGAGTTAATTGCAGCTCTTAAAGCTCCATTTCCATCTTTATCTTTAACTTCAATAGAACCAATAGTAACACCATTTATGCTAAAGCCTTGTAAAGTAGTTCCTGCTTTAATAGGTTGTTCAAATACACTTTGAACCGTAACAGAAGCTTTAATACCTGTTTTATCAGTAGATTTATTAATAGCTTCAACTAAAGCACCTAAACCTTGACCTGCTTTAATATTATTACCTTGAGCAATTTGCACTGGCTCAAATGTAACATCATTAATTCCATCTACGTTTTTAAATGTAAGATTAATTTTATCTCCTAAAGCAAGGTCACTTTGTCTCACATTATGCCCAGTCTCAAACCTAGTTAACCCAATCTTATCACTTGTAGTTGCCCCAATACTAGCCTTAACTGTCTCATTTGAATATGCACCAATTTGAAATTCTTTGTTTGAAAACGTTCCA
>NZ_JAHCZD010000030.1:0-10408 GCF_018501175.1 Campylobacter sp. 2018MI10
ATTTTATATATTTTATTGTTTTTATTAAGGTATTTGCTAAAACGCTTAAAAAAAGGCCCTAAAGGTCCTTGTAAAAATAAAATATTTTCATTATTAAATTTACTTATTAAACTATTTATATTCATACTTTCTTTCACTTAGAATACTACCCCCACAATTTAGTAATATTGAGCGTGGGGGGGGGTATTTTAAAATTTTTTAGTTATATTAACCTAAACTTATTAACTAATTAATTTTTAATTATTTCATCTAAAAGTTTAAAGGTAAAATCATTGATTTCTTTTAACTTATCTTCGCTGATACTTTCAAATCTAGCTACTAAATAAGGGCTAGTATTACTTGCGCGAAGTAGTGAAAATCCATTTTCAAATTCTAATCTCACTCCATCAATTTCAATTAGCTTAGCATTTAGATTAAGAGATTTTATTTTTTCTTTATAAGTATTTATTATATTAAATTTATCATTTTCATTTACTTTTATTTTTATTTCATTACTTGAATATGCTTTAGGTAAGTTATTTAAAATATCAATAAAATTAGGATTTTTTAAATATAGCTCAATAATTCTTAGCATAGAATAAATCGCATCATCGTATCCATAATATTTGTCATTAAAAAATACATGTCCGCTAAGTTCTGCTGCTAAATCTACATTTAATTCTTTTATAGCTTTTTTGATATTTGAATGACCTGTTTTACACATTGAGCAAGTTCCTAGCTCGTTGATTTTATCAAAAATCACTTTTGAGCATTTAACTTCACAAAGGATTTTAGGGTTTTTAATATTATTTGCAAATAGATAGCAAAGCTCATCACCTTTAATGATTTTATCTTTTAAAACACATACAATTCTATCAGCATCTCCATCAAAACCAAAGCCAAGTGTTGCAGTGTTTTTAACATAGTTATTTTTATAAAGTGGATTAGGGCAATGATGAGAAAAATTACTAAAATTAAGCTCATTTTTAATAGCAAATAGATTTTCTTCTTCTGTTGGGTCTGGCTCGTGAGATTTAAACTCACCATCAAATTCACTAAAATAGTGAGCGTATTTAATATTTAAAATATCTAAAATATTTGCTACAACTTCACAAGCTGCACCACTAGCTGTATCAATTGCTAGATTTATATTGGCGTTTTTAAGATGAGCGAATTCTTTTTGCAAAAACTCAATATATTTTGTTTTAATATCTAATTCTTCATATTCGGCATTTTCAATCTTATCATCAAAATCTTTTATGTGATTTGCAACTTCAGTATAAATATCACTAAGCTCTTTTGCAAAAAAACTTTCTTTATTTATAGTGATTTTAAAGCCATTGTATTCTTTAGGGTTATGTGATGCTGTTATCATAATATTTGCATCAATTTCATAAGCGTAATTGCTAAAATACCCAAGTGGAGTAGGGACAAGTCCAAGTGAATAAACCTTAATTCCTGCACGATTTAGCCCATAAATTAAAGCATTATTTAAGACTTTATTACTAAGTCTTGCATCATAACCTACGCTTACGCTTTTTGCGTTTTTACTAAGCATAATTTTACCTATTACAAAACCTAAAGCCTTAGTAAAACTAGGACTAATCTCAGTCCCAAAAATCCCCCTAATATCGTATTCTCTAAATATGTGTTTCATTTTGTTTTCCTTAATTTAATATCTTTAAAAAAATCTTTTGGTCTAGTAATTAATTTTCTTAATTTAGATTTTAAGCTATATTTATTATATTTTTTATCATAAGAATATAAACCTATGCTATTTTCAATATTATATTTTTTACATAATTGTTTTAAATAGGTTATAAATTCTGGTAATTCTCTTTCATCTTTCCAAACATTATTATTTTTATAATCATACTCTTTCATTTTTTTTATAAGTAAGTCTTGGTTAGTTGATTTTTTGAAATAAAATTTATTAAATAATGGTCTATCATGCCATCTATGAATTAATATTAAATCTTCAAAAAATAATGGAAGTGTATAGTACGCCATATACTTTCTAAAACCTTTTAGGTTTGCAACTATATTTGAAGTTTCATTAATATAATAATCATTTGGTTTTTTTGCGATAGGGTTGTTTGCAATTAATCTATGAACTAATTCTAGGTCTTCGCCACCATGTCCTTGAAAATTTATATCAAATAAGCCTATATTTTTTAAATACTCCTTGTTAATAATCATAATAACCCCATTAAGACCTATATTTTCTATAAGTTTTCTAGAACCTTCTAAATAGCTATTTTTTAATATAGATAAATTTTTGTTTGTTTCAAATTCTTGTGTTCCTGTTTTGGTTAGATATACAAATGGAATTAAAATAAATTTTTTTATATTAGTTTCTAATTCTTGATTTACTTTATTTGATAATTTAATAAAAAAATTATCATCATTTAACAAATCAATATCGTAAAATAATATATATTTTTTACTAGAATGTATTATTGCTTGGTTTCTAGCGATTCCTGGAGAAAATGGATTTTGATATTTAGTGTTTATAATTTTTATATTTGGGTAGTTAGATTTTAATATTTTATTTTTACTAGCATCAGATATTATAAATTCATAGTTTGTATTTTTAAAATATTCAATTAACTCTAATGCTCTTTTATATATGAAATGTTTTTTATTTTTATAACACACAGTTGAAATTATACTGATTTGCATTTTTATCCTAAAATATTAAAAATTTTTAAAGGTTATTATGACATACAAATATAAAATTACACATTTAAATGAATTTTTTTATGATTTTAAAATTAAATTATTTAAAAAACAAATATTTAAACTACCTTATAAATCATATTCAACCTACACAATAGTCTCAGCTGTTTATAATGTAGAAAAATATTTAGATGATTTTTTTACTTCAATAATAAATCAAAGTATAGGGTTTGAAAAATCAATTCAATTAATAATGGTAGATGATGGTTCTAGTGATAATTCAGCTAATATTATTAAAAGGTATCAAAAACTATACCCAAACAATATTACTTATATTTATAAAGAAAACGGCGGACAAGCAAGTGCTAGAAATCTTGGACTAAAATACGTTAAAACTCCTTGGGTAACTTTTACAGACCCTGATGATTTTTTAGATAAAGACTATTTTAAAAATATAGATATAGAAATATCAAAAAACAATAATTTAGCAATGGTAAGTTCAAATATTATTTTTTACCATGAAAAAGATAATTTTTATAAAGACAATCACCCACTAAATTATAAATATAAAAATAAAAAATCAATTAAAATTAAGGATTTGGATAAAAATATACAGCTTTCAGCTGCTAGTGCAATTATAAAAATTGAATTAATAAAGGAATTTAAATTTGATGAAGATTTAAAACCTTGTTTTGAAGATGCTAAATTTATAAATGAGTATTTATTGGATAATTTAGAAAAAGATGCAATATTTATTGAAAATGCTAGATATTTTTATAGAAAAAGAGTTGATGGTAATTCTACGCTTGATAAAAAATTAAAAGATAAAAGATATTTTTTAGATGTTTCATCTCGTGGATACTTAGCTTTACTTGAATATACACAAAATGAGTTAGGGTATATCCCTAATTTTATACAGCAGACTATTATCTATGATGTTTATTGGATGATAAAGGAACTAATTGAAAATTATTTAAAAGTTATTAGATTAGCTATTGAGGAAAAAAAATGTCTTGAAAATATACTAATAGATATATTTAAATATTTAGATGTTGATGTGATTAAGAATTCTTTTTTATTACGAAATACTTATTTATTATTAGGAGTTTTAAAAAAATATAAAAATTATTTAGAATATACAAATGCTTGTGTTTTAGAAAAATACACAAAAAAATATTTAAGAATAAGTTATTATTCTGTTACAAAAGAAGATAAACTAGAAATTTTTATAAACAATAAAAAATTTAATATAGATTTGATTAAAATTCAACAAATTAATTTATTAGATGAATTTGTTATTTATAAGAAAATTATATATCTTAAAGAAGTAGGGTATATAAAAAATATAGAAGTAGTGTTAAATAATCAAACATTGGTTAATAAAGATAAAAGTTATTATAAAATCAAGTATTTTTTACAATTTGGTATTCAGTATGATACAACGATAAAATCAGATAATTTTGAATTTATGGAATATATAAACAATAAAAGCTTTAGTAAAAATATTCAAATAAATGAAGCGATATATCAAGAAATACAACATCATTTAGGATATAAAAAACATGAATTATGGTTATTTGCTGATAGGAAGTATAAAGCAAATGATAATGCGGAGTATCTTTATGAATATATTCAAAAAAATCATCCAGAACAAAAAATTGCCTTTGTCATAGACAAGAACTCATCTGATTATATAAGATTAAAAAACAAGAATTTTAATGTAGTATCTAGTTCTGGAATTTGGTTTAAAATACAATTGTTTAAAGCTAGAAAGATTATAAGCTCACATACTGATAATTATTTATTAAAAGGTATTGGTAAATATACTTTATTTAATAAAGATTATATATTTTTACAACATGGAGTAACTAAGGATAATATATCAAATTGGCTTAATTCTAAAGATATTTCGCTAATAATTACAAGCACAACTGATGAATATAATTCTATTGTTAGTGATTATTCTGATTATAAGTTAAGTTCAAAAGAAGTTGTGCTTACTGGCATGCCTAGATTTGAAAAACTTATAGAAAAAAGTAGGGCGATTAAACAAGAAAAGATGATTTTGATTTTTCCTACTTGGAGAGAGTATTTGGCAGATAAAATTGATAAACAAACATATAAAAGAAAGAAAAATGATAAATTTTATACTAGTTTATATTATCAAAATTATAAAGAACTTTTAACCGGTAAAGAATTGGAAGAATTGTGTAAAAATAATGGATATAAAGTAGTTTTTATGCCACATTTTGCAATGCTTGAATATTTAGATGATTTTAAATTGTCTTCTTTTGTAGAAGTTGTAAATATGCAAGATATTGATATTCAAGAATATTTATGCAAAGCTAGTGTTTTAATAACGGATTATTCATCAATAGCTTTTGATTTTGCATTACTTAAAAAGAAAATTATATATTTTCAATTTAGCGAAGAAGAATATTATAGCCATACATATTCACAAGGATATTTCAATTATAATAAAAATGGTTTTGGTATGATTAGTTGTTACATAAGTGACCTATATCAAAATTTATATAATATTATTTATAAAATTCGTTAAGTTTGATCTTGATCCCTAAGTATTATAAAATCTTTATTAATTTGGTAATCAATTGGTATATTTTTATTGTTTAATACTACAAATTTTAAGTTGCTTAATACATGTGATAAATGAAAATTTAATAAATCACATTCATTTACATATCTAGGGTCTGCAACTGGCATTCTTTTAAATATATTAGATGATGTAAAAAAGTAAGTATCATCGATTTCTAAATTTAATATTTTTGATTTATTCATTTTATATAAATTAAAATAAGTATCTATATTTAAATTTGTACTAAATAATAAATCAAACCTTGTAAACATTATGCAATCATATACTATATTATTTTTATTTGAATAATTATTGGCTAATTGAAGAACTTTTTCTCTTGAAATATGTTGACCATGGGTTTGTTCTGGAAGAGTCTCTATAAGAAATTCTTTTGGTTTATAAATTTCATTAACCTTATTTATAATAGATATATCAACATCGATTTCATTTAATTTGCTATTAAAATTATGTTTTTTATAATACCAAGCACCATAATCTGCACTCATTTTATTCCAAGTATGAATAAAAATATCAACATCATAGCCGTCAGCTATATTAGTATTTACTATGTGTTTATAAAAATTTATATATGTTTTTTCAAATGTTCTAAGATGTCCAAATAAACAAATTGCTAATCTTTTTTTAATAAAAATATGATTATATATACTATTATATATATTATTTTCTTGTACATTATATAATTTCTGTAAAATATTAATCAAATCTTCATATTTATATTGATGAAATCGTGTTTTAAATTCTATAATTATTGGTCTATCAATATAATTAACATAAAAACTTTTTACCAGATCATGATTAACTTCTGTTAGCCTATTTAGTTTTTCTTCATTATTTATTTTAAGAGAATAATAATCTAGCCATATAGGAATCCTAGTGTTCTCAGAGTTTCTTTTATCAATTGATAATATATCAATCTTTAATTCACACTTATCTGTGCAATTAATAACTAGTTGCTCAGAATGAATATTGTTTTGTATATAAATACCTATTCTCTCATTTTCATTGAGCCAAGACATTTTATTAATTGAGCCTTGCCAACTACTATCTTTATTAATATTAATATCTACTTTATAATTAGCATTTGTTTTAGTACTAATATCAATTCTATATGTTTTAAAATCATTTATAATGTCACTAATTTTCATTATGTTTCCTTTTTTTTATTATCATTTCATATTCATTAGGTGTTCCACAGGGGATAATTTCGTTTTGTTTTATCTGGTAGTATTTAATTGATTTTTTATCTTTTATAAGATAGTTATACATAGGTGCTATATAATATTCATTTCTTGAAGTTTCATTATTTGCTAACATTGTTTGAAAAATTGTTATAAAATCGTTTGAGTTTTTAAAATAATAAAGCCCACTACTACATAAAGATGATATGCGTTCTTTTTCTGTTGTCTTTAAGACTAAGTTATCAGTGCCAGGTAGAATAAACGACCAATTATCTCCATCTGCTTCAAAAACTTCTAAATAGCCATCACAATTAGCTAAAAATTCTTCATTTGGTAATTGAAAATTAGGTCTAATTGTATCTATATTAAAAATTAAAATATCATCTTTTATATTAGATTTTTCTAAACCTAAGTATACGGTATGCGCTTGACCTAAAGTATCAAAATCTAGTTCAATAACCATATAAGTTTTTAAATTTAACTTTTTACATTCTTTAATAATAAAATCTTTAGTGCTATAATCTTTTTTACAAATAAATAAAAAATTACAGCCATTAAAATACTTATTAAAGCCACTTATTACTTCATAAAATAAAGTATTGTTATTTATAAGAAGCATATATTTTGGTATTTTATATCCTGCTTTAAAAAATCTACTACTAAGTCCTGCCATTGGAAATATTATTGTCATTATAATTCCTTAAATTCTATATATAATCTTATTGCGTTTGCAAGTAAGGCATATTGTTTTTTTAAATCATCGCTGTGAAGCGGAAGCATTGATAAAAAAAGATGAATTGTTATAATATAAATCTCTTTTATATTAAAAGTATTTTGAAAAATTTCTAAAAATTTACTTTGTATTTCATCAATACTTTTATTTTTATATAAACTAAAATCTATTATGTAATTGTCATTTGTGTTTTTAAATTTTAATTTATAGTGTTTTGCAATTATAAAATCATATAGTCCAATAATTGAATGAAATAACTTAGCATAATCATACGAACTATTTCCATAAGGTGTTATGTTGTTTTTGAAATCCATTCCTCTAGGATCAATTGTTTTTATAGAAGCAGATTTAAAATCATATAAAATATTGCTAAAACAAAAGTCTCCGTGAATAAAACTATTTTGTTTTTGCTCTATAAGATTACTATCAATGTCCTTTATAATTTCATTTATACTAGTATTAATTTTTTGATTAAAAATAATGTTTTTATTAATGTTAAAGTTAGCTTCTTTAGAGAATTCTTTTAATCTTTGTTGTGTTTTGAATTTATAATCATAGCTAACTACTTCTTTTGTTTTATGACTATGTAATATAGTTAGAAAATTTTTTAAACTTAAAAATATTCTTTCCCAGGTAATTTTATTGATTTTTCCAAAAACATAAAGCTCTGATAATGTATTTAAATAAAGATATTCTGTATAGTATTTGTTATTTTCTAAATAAAAATGAGGTATATATAAAGATAATTCCTTTGGTAAAGAGCCAAACCAATTTTGTTCTGCTTTTATCCTATTATCCATAGAAGAACTTTTACATACATAACCATTGATGATTTTTAAGGAATTAAATGCTCTTTCTGTGGTTATAGTCTTTTTGGTATTAAAATAATTTGTCGCAATACCACAATCAAGCCAAGTTTGATTTGTGTTTAAATTAAAATTATATTTTTTTGAATAATTTAATAGTGTTTGTTTAAAATCATAATCGCATTCAATTAGGCATTTTAAAAAATAATTTATGTTTTGAACTTCAAAAAAACCATTGAGTATATCTTTAGTATTCAATTCTTGATTATTTTTTATATGGAATATAGGCTTTGTATCTTTAAGTAGATAAGTCCAATTATAATTATCATTGCTTCTTGATACTCCTATGCTATTATCTAAAAAGTTTAAATTTTTAAAAAATGTATCACCATGTAAAATTTTTAAACCTTTTTTTAAATTTGTATTAGTTAAATTTAAACAAATTGCCTGAGATAATGATTGCCCTAATGTTAAGTTTTCATCTAGTCTTAGAATATTTATTTTAAGTTCTTTTAATTTTAGGTTATCGTATTTATTTAGTTCGTAACTTTTTGGTATAGTTAGTATAATTTTATCATTTACATTTTTAAATAATGAAGATTGGTATTCATATAATTTTTTTCCGCCTACTGGTAGAAACGATGGTGGTACTTTTCCAAATTCTGTTTCTAGTTCCGGATTTACATAACGAGCAGAGGTTATGATAATCATTTATACCCCCCCCCCCACTAATGTTTGTAACTTTATGGTCGCTTGAATTATTTGATTTTTGATGCAAAGCTTCTTTATTTAGCAATTCTTTTATTTCGTCATAACTATGAGATATAAACTCGCTAGGTCTAATAGCTTTATCATCTATATAAAATCCATCTTCTCCGCACCAAGGTTTTCCAATAATTATTTCATCATATGGGACATTATGTTTATTTAACCACTCTATTATTTTAGGTAAAGTGTTAATATTTATCTTGCCTATATTTCCTTTATAAGTTTTCATATTTCTACTTGTGTTGATAACTAATTTAAATCCCATTTTTTTATATTCAATTAATTTTTTTAACATCTCTTTATTGATTGGTTTATTTTCATAGCTGCAATTAGAATTTATAGCTATTGTCCCATCTAAATCCACAATTAGGTTTTTCATGTTAAATATTTCGATATGTATAAATATATTATCATATCCTCTCCTTAAATTTTTAAAATATCTATTTCGCAACAAAATACGGGTTTAATAGATTCTCTTTATTGTACTTTAAAGGTTTTAAAGTATGGTAATTATATACATTTTTTCCAGATTCACTTACAATAATATGTGCAGCTGCCGTATCCCATTCCATTGTAGGAGCTAATCTAGGATAACAATCAGCTTCACCTGAGGCTACCAAACATAGCTTTAAGGAACTACCTATTGATATAAATTCTTTATCTAGATTTGTTTTTATATTATCAATAAAATATTTTGTTTCATCGTTTAAATGAGATTTGCTTGCTACTATTTTATAAGTATTTTTATTTAGTTCTAATGGTAACTTTACATTATTCTTATATGCACCTTTATTTTGTTGTGCATTATATAATAATTTCAATGCAGGTGCATATACAACTCCTAAAATAGGTTGGCCGTTATGTATTAATGCTATATTTATTGTCCATTCTTTGTTTTTATTTATAAATTCTTTTGTTCCATCAATAGGATCTATTAGCCAACAGTATTTCCAATTTTTCCTTACACTATATTGTATATTTTTGTTTTCCTCTGAGATAATTGGTATGCTGTATTGTGCAAGTGATTTGCATATGTAATCATTTACAACTAAATCAGCTTCAGTTAATGGACTTTTATCATTTTTATAATATATATTAAAATCATTATTAAAAATATCTAGCGCATATCTACCAGCATTTAAAGCAATATTTATTATTTCATCTATAGCTATCATTCTTTCCTAACTTGTTTTGGTTTAAAATCTTGTTTTAATTGTTTTATTTTTAAAGGCAACGTAAATATGCTTAATTTATACCAATTAGAAAATGATTGTATTAATAATTCTCCTAACTTATAAGTATAAGTTTGCTTTAGCTTTGATGCATCTATATAATCATTGTATTCATATAATTTAGGTTGTTTTATATAATTTTTATTTTCTAATATATGATTTAAATATATTATTAATATTTTTAAAGGTAATAGAATTAATTTTACTTTATTAGTGTTTATTGCACATGTACCTAATTTATAAGCGAGATGGTTTTTAATTCTTTGGCAAGCTGTACCATTTTGTATCATATTTTTTATCACATCATTTTGATTATTTATAAGTAAGTTTTTATCTGCAATATTTTGTTCAAGTTTATTTATAATATTTGTGCTTGTCAAAATAATATTATTTTTTTCCTCTATTTGTTGATGAAG
>NZ_JAHCZD010000031.1:0-9117 GCF_018501175.1 Campylobacter sp. 2018MI10
TAACAAACAGAGTAGATGGTAGTGGTTGGGAAGTTGGAACATATAAAGTATATTTATCAAGCTTAAAAACAGGAGAAATGAAAGAATACTCATTTAGTTTAGATTTAAATACAGCTAAAGATGAAGTGGTTAATAATACAACAACTCCTGAAGTAATTGTTCCAAGTGTTGGAAATGGAATTAAAGTATCTATATTTGAAGGTGATGAATCAGGCGATCACAATAACCTAAAAGAAATTAGCAATGGTTCAACTACAGTAGATGCTAATCCTTTATTTAAAGGTGAGATTAATGCTAGTGGTGTTAAAGCAATGCAAGTATTTATCACTTATAATGATAAGTTAATTAAAACTGATTCAGTTCTTGCTGTTGATGGTAAATTTAAATATGTTCCAGAACTAGGTTGCAATAACTTTGGAGATTATAAGTTTACATTTAATGTAATTGGAACTTATATTAAAGGTGAAGCTAGCTTAAAACTTGTTGCTGATACTCAAACAAATACACCTAGCGTAGATAATACTACAAGTGATGTGGTTGTGGATAGCAATAGCCAAGATAACAATGTATTTAACTTTAAAGTATTACAAGGTGATGAAGGTGGATATTTCAACAACTTAACTGAAATTCCAAATGGTGGTAGAACATTTGATACTACTCCAACATTTGTTGGTAAATCAGTTGCTAATGATACAATAGTATTAGGATTTGTAAAAGCTAATAATGCAACAGGACAAGATGAATTAATTATGAAAGAATTCCAAGCTGCACCAGATGGAACATTTACATATACTCCTGATTTAACAAACAGAGTAGATGGTAGTGGTTGGGAAGTTGGAACATATAAAGTATATTTATCAAGCTTAAAAACAGGACTTGTTAAAGAATTTGCATTTACAATAGACCTAAATACAGCTAAAGATGAAGTAGCTAACGATAACAATGCTAATGTAGATGTGGTTGTTCCAAGTGAAGTTGTTGTAAGTAATAATCATATTACAATCAATGAAGGTATTTACTATCAAGCAAATAGCAATAGTGCTATTGAAAAAATTAATGGTTATGTAACTGATAGCGTAAGCCCAGTTATTACAGGAACTGCAAAACCAGGTTCAGAATTAATAGTAAATCTAGTTAATGATGCTACAGGTAAGGTTGAAAGCTGGACAAATATTACAATTTGGGATAGCGGTAAATTTGAAATCGGCTTAACAGGTGAAAAAGGCAACTCATATCATTATGAAGTATTTGATTGTGTAGCGTGCAAACCAGTTGGCGAACCAGCAATTAGTCATACTTTTGAAATTAACGCTGGTAACTTTATTAACCTTAACCCAAGTGCAATTTTAGGAGATGATGCTGGAATTAGTATTCCAACTATTAAAGAAGAAAAAGTTGAAGCTAAAGATGAAACTAAGGTAAATGTTGGGGATATTTTAGATACTCAAAAAGATATCTTTAATGAAACTATAGCTCAACCAGCACAAGTTCAAGAAGGTTATATTAATCTAAAACTAGGTTCAGTTGCATTTGATGCAGCTTCTAAAGACTTAACACATTTAGATGAATTTAATAATATAAACCACCACTCTTAACACATAACTTGAGCTAGTAACAACTAGCTCAAGCTTTTATCTTTTTATAATCTTCAAAATTATTAGAATTTTAATTTAATTATTATTTTTTAAGTATTCAAGCTCAATTATTTTATATTTTTATTGGTTGTTATAAGTATATTTGTAGTGGGTATATGTTATACATAGCAAAATTTTTAAAATATTTGATTGTAAAAATCACTTAAAGCTTTGTATAATAGAGTTTTAAAGCTTGAAAATTAATATATAAAACCATGCACTTATAACACATATATATTTTTTTATGAAACTTTACAAAATATATAATATAAATCCTATAAATGAGTATTTTTGTGATTTTGAATATGTTTTAAGGTTTTAGCTAGTGTTAAAATAAAGTTAAAAAAATATACTTTATAAAATTCCTTGAAATTCTAATACAACGCAGTTTTAAGTTAATTTCTAAAATAAATCAAATTCTAAAAATATCTTTAATTATAACTTAAAATATAGTTAAATTATATGATTTTTAATGAGTATTAATATTAAAAATTAATAATTTTATAAAGAAACTAATAATATGCTCAATGATTTAAAATATACGCATTTATAAAGAATACTAGCAACAAAATTAGTATTCACTTACAAAATTAAGCATAATAATATTTTTGCTTATGCATTATTAATGAGATTTCGTATATTTTAAATTAGATTATTATGATTTGTAATTTTTATAAGAAATAAGAACATTTGATAAAATTAATTTAAAAGCAGTCTTTAAAGACTGCTAACATTATTTATAGTTTTTGATTGATTCTTCAAGTATTTTTGTAGCTTCAGCTATGCCTTTAAAATCTTGAACTTTTACCCATTTACCTTTTTCTAATGCTTTGTATGTTTCAAAAAAGTTTTTGATTTTTGCAAGTTTGTGTGGTGCTAGGTCTTCTAAAGATTTGATATTATCATAGCTTGGATCAATCTTGCTAACAGGAACTGCAAGTAATTTTTCATCCATACCACTTTCATCTTCCATAATTAAAACACCAATTAAACGGCAAGGAATAACAGCGCCTGCTTGAACTGGGTATTCATTTAATACAAGCACATCAACAGGATCACCATCAGCTGCAAGTGTATTTGGCACGAAACCATAATTTGCTGGGTAAAACATAGCCGAATACATAACTCTATCAACCATGATTGCTCCACTATCTTTATCTAACTCATATTTAATATTTGAGCCATAAGGAATTTCTATAACTGCATTTAATTTCTCTGCATTTCCACTTTTAATTTTTGTAATATCCATTTTTTTCTCCTATTTAATATAATTTTTTTTAATGTAACCAAAAATTCTAGCAGCTGTTATACGATTTAACTCAATATCTGTTACAAACATACCTGATAATTTAGATATAGCTTTAAAACTACCTATTTCACTATTAGCGCTATCAAATAACTTTATACCAACATCTAAAATCAACATACTACCATCAGAGTCTATTTTGTAATCAAAACATTTAATCTTTAAATCTCTACCTATCATATTGGTTGTCCTAAAATTATTGTTTATCTGTATTTCTAAATTGTTTTCTGAAGTTCCACTTCCACATTCTGCATATGCATTTAGATATTTTTTTTCCATTCTTGTTTCATTTATACTTTGTGTATATGAACTCATTGTACCACAAGCGGTTAGAAATACCCCCCCCCACAACACTTAAAATTAACGAATTTACTTTCATTTTTTCTCCTTGATTAGATTTTTTTCTTAATTTCTTCACTCATATTTGCAACAATTTCTTCAATTGTGCGTTCGCCGTTGATTTGTATATGTAGATTTTTTGCTTTATAAAAATCTAAAATATCAGCTAAAGGCTCGGTATATACTTTCATACGATTATTAAATACTTCTTCATTATCATCAGCACCCCTAGCACGACCTAAAACTCTATCTTTTGCTACTTGTTCGCTTACAAATACTTCAATAACAGCACTAAGATTTACTTCGTTTGATTTAGCTAATTCATTATCAAGTGCGTGCATTTGTTCAACACTTCTTGGGTAACCATCTATTAATATAACATCACTTGGAGCTTTTTTAAGTGCGCTCATAATTGTATTTACAACTATTTGTAAAGGCACTAGATTTCCTTTTGAGATAAGCTCATTTATTTGTTTTCCTAATTCGCTTCCACTTGCAACTTCAGCTCTTAATAAATCGCCTGTTGAATAGTGTGTGTAGTTTTCGTTTTTAGCAATTATGCTAGCATCAGTAGTTTTACCGCTACCAGGTGCTCCTATAATTAAAAATAATTTTTTCATAGTGTTTCCTTTCATAAAATTAAATATCTAAAATTACTTTAGTTGCTACTGCAATTTGGTATAAAATCTGAGTTATTACACCGGTTACTTGAAGATTGTAAGTTTCAATTTTAGGCAATACTAATACTGAATCTCCTTCATAGACTTTAGCATTTTTATCACTGCTAAAAGTTCCTAAGCTTATTTTATCTGCTTTTCCATTAGCATGTATTAATAAAATTCTTTTTTTATCAGCTCTAGTATTTAAATCCCCAGCCATTTTAATATAATCTTTTATTTTTAATTTATCTTGATGAATAAATGCACCAGGAAGAGCAACTTCTCCTTGAATTACAACTAAATTATTTTTGCTAGGTATATTAATAACATCATCATTTTCAAGAACAATTGAAGAATATAATTTTTCATCATCAATTACGATTTGCCCTTTAGGCTCAATTGCTCTAGCTCTTTCAATAAACTTTAAAATATTAGTTCCCCAATTATCTCTAATTTTTGCTTCTTCTGAAGTAGCTGAAGTTGTGGTTAGTGCTAAGGTTTCTAACTCTTTTAGCTGGGCTTCAATTAATTTTTTTTGAAGAACTGCTACGCTTTTTCTATACACTTGCACTGCTTGTTTATTAGATAAATCATTCATATTTAATAAACTAAGAGCTTCTTGCAATGTAGTTCCTTTATCTAAAACTAATGAATGTAAGCTATTGTGTTCGCCTTCAATTTTTATGTTTATTTTATCTGCTGTGTAATCTGGTCTAAATTCCACTTCATCGGCATTATTAATATATACATTTTCAAATTCACTTTTTTTATAAGCATTTATACGGAGTTTGTTATTTTCATCATAACTTTTTATGATTGCATTTGTTGCAGTTGGTTTTGCATTAGATAAAATAGCTAAATCATTTAATGTTTTTAAATTCTCTCCTAATTCAAATCTATAAGGCTTTAATACATCACCACTAGCACTTGCATAGCCATTGATTTGTTTTACTAAAATTACATCGCCATTCTTAAACATAGAATAATCTAATTTGCCATTTAATAAAAAATCATACAAGTCTATTTGTTTAATTAGTTGGTTGTTTCTTAGAATTTGAATATTTCTAAAGCTTCCATATTCAAGATTTATTCCACCTGCTTTATCAATGTATTGAATTAAAGAATCCGAGCTAAGCCCTTCATAAAGTCCTGGTTTATTTACATTTCCCGTAACAAATACTGAAATATTTTGGTAAGTATCCATATCTGCATATGAATATACATTTGATTTATAAGTATTTCTTACTTTATTTTGAATAATATTTACTAAATCTTTATTGCTAACTCCTAACAAATGAATAACTCCAACTTGTGGAATAAATATATTTCCTTGAGAATCAACGCTTGATTTTTGTTGTAATTCTACTGCACCCCAAAGCTTAATATTTATTATATCTCCTATTGCGATTTTATAATCTGGATTATAAATATGTTTGCTAAATTGCTTAAAATTACCTGAGAATAGGTGTGCTCCAAATGTTTTATTATTCACTTGTTGTGATATTCCTTCTTGAGTATTATTTACTGCTATATTTGCTACATCAACTGCAAATGCTAATATTGAAAATACTAATATATAAAATATTTTTTTCATTAATATCTATGCTCCTCTATTATTGAATATGTAAATTTAATAATTCCAAAAACTAATGTTAATATAAAAAATACTGAGAATACATCATAAATTACATTTGGATATATTGCAATTTCTGATAAAACCGGCGAAGAAATTATAATAACTTGTTTTAACTTTTTATTAGCTTCTAGTCTTGATTTTTCATAAGATGCTAGGGCTAATTTATAAGCATCTTCAGCGAATTTTAATTTAAAACTAAGATTGCTAAAATCAATTGCTAAATAATTTAATTTGTCATTTTTATCTTTTGAGGTTAATTTATTAGCTTCTTTTTTTAATTGAGATTTTAGTGCGTCTAATTCTGATTTTAATGCTTTTACTTGCGGAGTATTTGAGTTTAAGTAACTATTTAATGTGGCAAGTTCTACTTCTTTTGCTATTATTTTTTCTTCTATTTGTGTTTTTATAGCTGATTGGGTTTTTGCTTGACTTACAGGGTCTAGCATAGAATTTGTATTTTGAAATTTATTTATTTCATCTTGGGCTTTACTTAGTTCTAAACTAGCTTTTTCTAATTCTTCTTTTGCAAAACTCATTTGCTCTCTTGCGATTTTATGTGATATTTCGTTTATGAAATTTTCACTTTCCTTAAGTATCGTATCGGCTATTTTTTTAGAATCTTCTGGAGAAAATGCGTTAATTTTAATACTTAAAAGTCCGGTAATATCATCATAAACTACCTTTATTCTACTTTGATAATATTTTAAAAAATCTTCTTTTACATCAAGATTTTTCAAAAATAATTCATAATCAATTTTTCCTTCATACATAGCCTTGATATTTATATCTTTTTGTAAAATTGCTAGCATATCGTATGAGTTTATATATTCTTTAAGATACATTAAATCTTCTTTAGATGAACTCGTAAGTCCTATTATTGGTATTAGGCTAGATGTATCAGTAGTAGTGCTTGTAGATTTTACTCCAATTATTGCTGTGCTTTCATATCTTGAACTTGCTATAAAAGCAAAATAAATCAGTGAAATTAAGCTTAAAACTATGATAATTTTAAAGCTTGTTATAAATTTTATAATCTTTTTTTTCATTAGCAACTTTCTTTATATTTATTAATTCCTTCATCTATATCATCATAGATTGTGGCTATTCCATTGTCTAAAAAAACTATTTTATCACACCAAGTTTTTATTTCGTTAATATCGTGTGAAACCATAATTACCTTTGATTTTGATAATTTTTCTTCATATACTTTTCTACTTTTTTCTCTAAAAGATGGATCGCCAACTGCTCCTGCTTCATCTATTAGATAATAATCAAAATCAAAAGCCATGCTAAGACCAAATGAAATTCTACTTCTCATACCTGATGAATAGCTTCTAATAGGCTCATCAAAATAATCTCCAAGTTCAGCAAATTCTTTTACATATTCTATTTTTTCTTTTAAAGCTTCTCCACTATATCCGTAGATTCTAGCTATGAATTTGATATTATCTCTAGCACTTAAGCTTCCTTGAAATCCACCTGCAAATCCAACAGGCCAAGAAATACTCTTATCAATTATTACTTTACCACGATTAGGAATGTCAAGTCCACCTAAAATTCTTAGCATTGTAGATTTTCCTGCACCATTTTTTCCCATTAGACCGATTGAGCAATTATCAGGAAAAGTAAAATTTAAATCCTTAAAAATATAATGCTTTTTTTTGTTGTTTAATATAAAGTATTTTGTGATATTTTCAAGTCTAATCATGCAGTGCCAAGCTCCACTCTTTTTTTATAATATAAGCCAAGACTAAAAAATAATAAAACTAAAGTACAAATTAAAGGATATTCAATATTAATTTGAGTTACTATAGGGTAGGTTTCAAAATAATTTTCTTTAAAAAGTTCAATTATATGCAAGATTGGGTTATAAGCTAGAATGGTAATTATTTGATTAGGTAAAACCCATAAAGGGAATATTATTGCTGAGCTAAAATACATAATTGTCAAAAGGTAGTTAACAATATTTTTTATAATATCTTTTCCGTTAAATATTACAGCAAATAGTAATCCTAACGAAAATGCTATTATTACCATCCATAGAAAAATTAGTAACGAGTAAATTAAATTATATGGAAGAACATTGTAATTAATTAAATACCCATTTATGCAAACTAGTATATTAAAAGCTATAAAATATATAATACCTTCAAGAAAAGCTCTAGCTAAAAATACATGAATAGGGCGAACTGGTTTATAAGTAAATAAACTTTTATTAGCTTCAATTCCATTCATTATAAAATTAACAATATTTCTAAACATAAAAAATGGAATCATTCCAGATATCAAAAATAAACTAAAAGGAACTTGTGGTAAAATAGTATTTCTAATTAATGTAAAAATTATTAACATAAATATAATATGCATCATAGGTTCAAGTATAACCCATACATAACCTAAAGTTGGGTTTTTACCAAATCTAGTTTTAAGCTCTCTTAAAATAAGCGCGTTTATTATATGCCACATTTAATTTCCTATTTCAAATTCTTTGAAATTTAAGTAAAAATTTGCATTATATTGATTGTTTTTTAATAAATATCCTTGGAATTTCAAGTATAAATTATAATTGCTTACAAAATTATGAGCATTTTGCCAAAAGCTATCAAGGTCATTTTTATAGACTAAACCATCTATATTATAAATTGCATTACCCAATACTATAGTAGGGCAATTATGATAAAGTGCTTGCATTCCCACCGTGCTATTTATACAAATACAGCCTTTAGCATTTTTTAAAAGATTTGGGATATTTCCACGATGAATATAAAACACCTTATCACTTATACCAAGTCTTTTGGTAAGTTCATTTATAATATTTGAATAATCAGTATATGCAATATCTAATGGGTGGTGTTTAAATATCAAAACATTATTATTCGCTCTATTTTTAGCAAATGATTTTATGGTTTTAACTATGAATTTTTTCATACCTTTGTCTTTAAAATGCTTTTTTATTTGACTATCGTTATGCACTTGAAGAACTGCTAAAAAGTATTTTTTGGAATATTTTTTAGCTAAATTATCTACATTTTTTTCTAAAATTGAATATTTAGCTTTTCTATAAAAATGTCTAAACCATCTAAAAAGCTCCATTATATTTAGTGGTCTATGATAGTTTTTGTTATTATAAAATACTTGAAATATAATGCTAAATGTATAATACATTAAGGCATAAAAAGCCATTATTTTAAAACTTGACTTAAATAGTTTTGAGTTTTCTTTATAAGTATTTAGTTTTTTATAATCATTTTTATTTTTACTCATAAGTGAGTTTGCATTAACGCCAGTCATTTCGCAAGTAATATAATTTGGTCTTAAATATCCTTCTTCAAATACATATATTTTTATATTTAGTTTTTTAGCTAAATTAATTGCTATTTCATGAATTGGTCTAGTATCGCCGAATAATATAATGCAAGTGATTTTATTGAGTTTATAAAAATTATCTAAGTATGATTTAAGATTGTTTAAACTTCCTTTGTAATTATATTTTGATGGATAAAATATAAAATCACCCGCAGTAAAATTAATTTTATATATTTT
>NZ_JAHCZD010000032.1:0-7445 GCF_018501175.1 Campylobacter sp. 2018MI10
GGTTAAATCTGAATATATATCAAATCATTAATTTTATATTTAATTTTAACAAGATTTTATATATTGCTTTATTTATTGTTTTTATAATAATTCTACTGTTATATTTTTTAATTATGAGTTTATATTTATTAGAATTTAATCCACAAAAATATAGTAAAAACTGAAAGCTTGTGAAAAATTTTTAACCGGATATTTATTTATTGATATTGCAAATACATTAAATATATTTTTTAAATATGATAGCTTTATTGTAAGACCTTTTTTAAATATAGCTAAAAATTATTATGATGAAGGTAAAAAGCTCTTGCCAGATGATAGTATTGAAGATATTATGTGGTGGGTTTTGTATTATAAACGCATGTATGGTTTAACTAATAAAACACAAGATTATAGTATGTTAGACAAGCTAAGCTACGATGATTATCAAGAAATCTATGAAATGATAAAAAGAGTGCCTTATGGTAATATTTATTATGATGTGGATATTATGACAGAATATAGACTATCTAATATGCTTGGTTTGGTTATGCTATATATATCTCATTCTCCACATAAAAGGTCATATGAATATTATATAAAAGATTATGATAAAGCAAGTGAAATTTATGAGCTTTTAAATATAGCTTTTAATAAATACTATACATATCAAGCAGAGAAAAAATTTAATTACGCGCTATACCTAGAAGTAGTCATCAATGCCTTAAGCACTTCAGCATTTAAATATTATAGTGAAAACAATTACTACGATGGAACTTCAAAAATAGATGTTACTGATATACCTTTACCTGATTATATTTGTAATGCTACAGACACAATAAAAATTAATGAATACTTTAAAAAAGCTATTTTATTTACAGATAAAAGTAATGTATATATAAAAAATATCTATGATGGTCCGGTTAATTATTTATATGCTTTACATAAATATTGCCCAGAAGATAAGGAAATAAGATACAGAATGCTCAATGTTATTGTTAATAAATTTCAACCAATGTATAAAAAAGGAGAATTAAATGATAGATGAATTGCTTATACTAGCAATATTAAAAAGCTTTTGAATATATTTTGCATTTATTTTTAGCTGAAGACCACGAAGCCCAGCACTAAGCACAAAATACTCAAGCTCTAAAGCTCTTTCGTCAATAAATCTAACATAATCTTTTTTCATACCAAAAGGCGAACAACCGCCCCTAATATATCCTGTTTTATCCTTTAATTTATCAAGTTTTAAAAGGCTTAAGGATTTTTCTCCTACCGCCTTTGCAAAAGATTTTAAATCTATTTCTAAATCCCCTTGAATACAAGCAACATACAAGGCATTTTTACCCTCGCAAACTATGGTTTTGTAAATATATTTAATATCAATTCCTGTCTTTTTTGCTACACTAATTGCTGATAAATCATCATCTACTTCATAGCTTAATAATTCATAATCTATTTTTAAAGTATCTAAAAACCTTGCTGCATTAGTCTTTTTAATCATTTGCTATTCTCTGTCCGAATTTAATCGCACCAACTTGGCATTCAAGTTTTAAATCATCGCCTAAGATTAAAATAGTAGAACCCATCAAAAATCTTCCTAGCATTTCGCCTTTTTTTAAGCTTACATTATCATAGTTTTTCTCATAATCACTTGCATTTTTCATATTAGTTTGCACGCTTGTATCAAAATCAAATTCCATCTTGCCAACATTTACAGCCCCTACAAAAACCATATAAAAAATATCTCCATTATCTTTTTTGCAAGTTAAAACCACACGCTCATTTCTTGAATACAAATTATCATGCTTACTAAGTGCTTTTAAATTAACGCTAAAAAGCTCCGCACAAAAATATTTTAGATTTAAAACCTGCATATTACAAGGACTATGATAATTGTGATAATCCCTTGGACTAAGATAAATATTTAAAAAATCAAGCTCATTTTTAGGAGTAAAACCTAAAAGCTCTTTAATATCATAATCTTTACCTTTTATACTAAACGCCTTTAAATTTGAGCTTTTTGCATAACTTAAAATAGTGCCATCACAAGGACTTATAAAGCCACTTTCAAATTCTCTTGGCTTTATTAATCTTCTAGTAAAAAGAGCTAATAAACTATCGTATTCTTTATAATCTTTAAACTCATCTAAAGGTATATTAAAATGCTTTACATAAGTTTTGTTTATATAATTTTGCATAATTTTTGGATATTTTATGCTTACTAATTTACCAAAAATTCTTGAAATTGTTTTTCTCATTATATTCCTTAAAGTCTAATTATTACTATTTCACTAGGTGCTAAAAAGCGTATAGATGGACCCCAAAAACCAGCACCACTACTAACATATAATTTAGTTTTTTTACCGATTTCATAAAGTCCGTGCAAAAATCCTTGCTGCATTAAAACAAAAATACTAAATGGGAAAATCTGCCCTGCGTGAGTATGTCCTGATAAAACTAAATCAAATCTACTCAAATCAAATTCCTTAGCTACAACAGGTTGATGAGCTAATAAAATATTGTATTTAGTATCATTAAAATTTTTATAAATTGGGGCTAAATCCATTGGCATTCCATATTTTGCACCCTTTAAATCATTTATGCCACTAAGCACTATTTTGCCTAAATCTATGCTTTCATTTTCTAATACTTTTATATTAGTTTGCTTTAATTTTGCTAGGATTTTTGTAGCGTCGTGGTAGTATTCGTGATTGCCAGTTACATAAAAGCAAGGCTTATTAAAGGTATTTAATAAATCCAAATAATCAATATCATCTATGTTAGTATCTATTAAATCCCCAACAATTACTACATAATCAACTTCTTGTTCGTTGATTTTTGCGATTAATTTTTCTAAAAAATCTTTATGCAAATTCTTGCCTAAATGCACATCACTTATCATTGCGATTTTTATTCCTAAATTAGCATTTAAATCTACATATTTAATAGGTGGAATTTTAATTGCCTTAAATATACCTTGTAAAAAACACCCAAATGCAACAAATAAAACGCCTAAATCACAAATCAATTTTAAAGTTTTTCTTCTATTTGTGTCTATATTCTTTACGCTTTTAAAGGCTATAAATTTAACAATATCATAAATTAAAGCGATTAAAAAGAAGAAGAAAGAAAAACCCAAAAGAATTGATAAAGTAGTATAAAGAAAATCAGGCAAAAAATTAGCTCTCATAGAGAACAAAAATACAACATTAGATATAAATAAAACTATGCAAACTAATAAAAAAAATCCTTTAAATCTAGGGAAAATTACTCTAAATAATTGTCTATAAATATAAGCATTTGCAATAAAAACAGCAACGCAAAATGCAATAGCAAATAATAAATGGTGTAAGCTCATAATTAATTCTCGTAAAGTGATTTTAAATATTTTTCATCATGAATTATTAAGTTTTTATCATCATCAAAACTAATAATTCCATCATTTTTAAACTTAGCTAAAATTCTAGAAAAAGTCTCCGGAGCTAGATTTATAAATGAAGCTAATTGGATATGTTTTATGCTCTTAAATACTTCGCTTTGTTCGCAAACTAATTTAGCTAGCTTTGCTTCAGCACTTAAAATCATTTCATTATGAACGAATTCTGATAAATAAATTAACTTTTTTGAAATTCCACTTAATAAAGCTAGAACAAAATCAACCTTAGTTAAAAACTTATTTTTAAGCTCTTCAAAATCAATCTTAATCACTTCCCCACTATTTAAAAAACTAGCACTCGCAGGAAAAGGGATATTTTCAAAATTAGCTAATTCGGCTACAAAAGAAATAGGAGTTAATTTATGCATAAAAATTTCAGCTCCTTTTTGGTTGGTTTTATAAACCTTAATATTTCCTTTAATTAATAAGTGCAAATACTTACTACTTTCACCTTCCATAAATAGCATTTCGCCTTTTTCGTAGCTTTTAAGAATACAAATTTTTGCTAATTCTTCAAGCTCATTTTCGCTAAAATCTTTAAAAAAAGAAATTTTTTTTAATACTTCTTTCATTGGCACTCTTTTTACTTTCTTAAAATAGAATTATGAAAAATCATATCAAGGAATTACAAATGTTTAGATTTGCCCCATCACCTACAGGCGATATGCATATAGGGAATTTAAGGACTGCCGTTATTAATTATGTATGTGCGAAAAAATATAATAAAAAGTTTATTTTAAGGATAGAAGACACAGACACAGCTAGAAATATTCAAGGCAAAGAAGAAGAGATTAAGAGTATTTTAAATTTATTTGGGATTAATTGGGACGAATACTATGTGCAAAGCACTCATCTAGCAACTCATCAAAAATTAGCAGCAAAATTATTAGAAAATGGTTCTGCTTTTAAATGCTATTGCACCGAAGCTGAATTAGAAGAAAAAAAAGAATTAGCAAAAAACGAAAAAAGAGCTTATAGATACGATGGAACTTGCGAGAATTTAAAACAAGATTTAAATAAACCATTCGTAATAAGACTTAAAAAACCTAAAAACACAATCACTTTTAAAGATGAAATAAAAGGCGTTTTATCATTTGAGCCAAATGATGTTGATAGTTTTGTGATTTTAAGAGCTGATGGGACACCTACATATAATTTTGCATGTTCTATGGATGATATGTGCGAAGGAGTTAGCTTTATTATCCGTGGAGAAGACCATGTAAGCAATACTCCAAAACAAGAACATATAAAGGCGTCTTTAGGCTTTAATGAAAGTATGCAATATGCACATTTACCTATCATTTTAGACGAAGAAAGCGGTCAAAAAATGAGTAAAAGACAAGAGCATTCAAGCGTAAAATGGCTTTTAAATGAAGGCTTTTTACCCGATGCGATAGCTAATTATTTACTAGCTTTAGGAAATAAAATTCCTAATGAAATTTTTACGATGAATGATGCAATTTCTTGGTTTGAAATAAGCAATATTTCTAAATCTCCAGCTAGATTTAGTATGGCAAAATTAAGATTTATAAATAGAGAGCATATTAAGATTTTAGATGATGAAATTCTAGCTAGATTATTGTTTAAAGATGAGTTTTTAGCTAAGTTTAGTAATATAAAGGTATTAGCAAAATTAGCAAAACTTCACTTAGAAGAAGCAAGTACTTTAAATGAAATTAGAGCTAAGCTTAGTGGATATTTTCTACCATTTAATGTAGTTTTTGCTAATAATTTAGATTTTAGTGAGAGTGCGAAATTATTAAAAGCTGAATTAGAAAAATCAAACCTACCTAGCAAATACGAAGAATTTAAACTAAATCACAACGCTAATTTAAAAGGCAAACAATTATTTATGAGCTTAAGGTTATTGCTTAGCGGTTCAGCTCACGGCCCTGAATTAGCACAAATTTATGAGATTATGCAACCTTGTATGAGTGAGTTTTTAAAGGTAAAAGATGAGCTTTGCTGATATTGTAGTTTTACTGCTTGTATTGATAATAAGAGGACTAAATATTTATTCTTATTTAGTTATTGCCTATTGTTTGTTTTCGTTTTTTCCACAAGCTTTTACAAGCCCTATCGGATATAAAATATACAATATTGTATATAAATTAGTAAGACCTGCCTTTGATTTAGTATATATGATAATACCGCCTAGATTTTTAAATATAGGCATGGTAAGTCTTGCCCCCATTGCTGTTTTCGTAGGAATACATTTATTACAAATCGGATTATTTGAATTAGTAAAAATCGTAAAAGGATTATTATGAAAAAATTAATTAGTATATTATTAATTGCTCAAGCTTTATTTTCATATACTTATGAAGAATTAAAAAATGAGCCGAACTCACTTGCTAAGGACTTTTTTTTATATAATTTATTAAAAAATAATGAGATAAAAAAAGAAGATTTAAAAGAATTTAAAACACATATTTTCCGTTTTGCTGGAGTTATGAAAAAAGAATATGAAAAACTAAGCAAAGATATTAAAGAAGAGCCAAAGACATTACCTGCTGATTCTTGCTATAATTATTCAATCAATTCTATAATGAACGCAGATGAAAAATGTCAGATATTTAGACTAAAAGAAATAAATTTTGCAAAAAAGTTAAGCAAAGAAAACCTAATAAAACTAGCAAATATTTATAAACAAAAAGATAAAAATCTAAGCTCACAATTAAGCATATTAGCTAACAAAAACCCTGTGGCAGAAAGCATTAAAAAAGGTGATGGAAAAACCTTAATGAAGCTTTATTATGATGGATATAAGCTAGATGATTTTTCTCCAGGACCACTTACTCGTGCTAGTATGATGGAACACCCTAATGCTTATAAATTTTTAAACTCAGCTATAGTAGATGATAAATATCCAAAAATAAAAGAAAAATTAGCAAGTCTTGATAAAGAAGACGCTAAAGAAGATTTAGCATTTGCATTAGGTTTAAATGCACTTATGTTTAATAAAAATGCCTTAGCAGAAAAATACTTTTTAAGAGCTAATAAAACTTATAAATATAAAAGACCAAAGGATAATGCTTTATTTTTTGCTTATTTAGCTAGTAATAAAACTAGACATTTAGATACTTTGGCAAATAGTGATGATTTAAATATTTATAGTATTTTAGCAAAAGAGCTAACAAATACACCATTACCGACCATCATCACACCAAATCCTACAAAAAGCATAGATTATCCTATAAATAATGCTTTAGTTCAAGCTAGATTTATGAATGACATTAAAAACGCTGATACTCAAAAGCTTAGCGAAATGCAAGAATATTTTAATACCAAAAATACTCAAGGACAATATCTAGTAATTAGCGATAAATTAAGTAATTTTAAAGATAATATTTATCCAATACCATTTCCTGAAGAATTAGCCAATTATAGCGTAGAGCAAAAAGCACTAATTTTAGCTATTGCTAAACAAGAAAGCAGATTTTTACCAGCTTCTGTAAGCACTTCTTATGCTTTAGGTATGATGCAATTTATGCCTTTTGTAGCAAGACATACTGCTAAAGTTGATTTTAATGATAATGATTTTGATGTTACTCAAATGTTTGACCCAAAAATAGCTTATAAATTCGCACACGCTCATTTAAATACGCTTAAAAAAGGAGTTAAGCATCCTATATTTATAGCTTATGCTTATAACGGGGGCTTAGGATTTACTCAAAGAATGCTAAAAAAAGATTATATGTTTAATCCAAATTCTAAACTAAAATCATACGAACCATTCTTATCAATGGAACTTGTGCCTTATTTAGAAAGTAGATTGTATGGTAAAAAAGTTTTAGCAAACTATTATATCTACCTAAAAATATTAGGTCAAAATGTAAAAATGAGTGATTTAATAAAACAAATAGATAAAAATCAATAATATAGGTATTTTTACCTATATTATCCTTAGTTTTTGCGCTAAATTATAAGAGCTAAAAACCATTTAAAGCTTATATATTAGTATAAAAACCATATTAAAAAACAATTCAAATGATTTTAATAACTTACTTTATAATAATTGATATAT
>NZ_JAHCZD010000033.1:0-4613 GCF_018501175.1 Campylobacter sp. 2018MI10
TACATGCTTATGATGAGTTTAGTAAAAATGTATGGCCAAGCACAATTAAATCTATGCAAGATAATGCAAGTTTAGATGAGAATGAATACTATCAAGTAGTAAAATACTTACAAAGAGTAGCTCCTGGTGATGATGAGTGAGTATGCTTTAAAAGTGTAAGTAAATACTAAAAAAGATTAAGGAATTTAAAAGTTTGTTTTTAAATTCCTTTTGAGTGTTTTTTCAAATATCTTAGTGATTTATTGGGTTTTATATATAAAATCTAACTTAAGCAACGAATATTTAAAGCTTTCAATTTATTTTAAATCACTTAATTATTCACTATAAAAGTAGCTTTAATTACAAACAAGAACTATAATAAACCTATGCAAAGTAATTTTAAATTTATGCTTTTAATAGTTTCATTAGGTTCATTTTTAAGCACATTAGCGCTTAATCAAATTCTACCGCTTTTACCATTTATTATGCAAGAATATGGAGTGAGCGGAGATAAGATTAGCTTATATAGTGGTTTAGCTTATGCTGGTAGCACACTTACTATGGCGTTGTTTGCACCATTATGGGGTATTTTAGCTGATAAATATGGTCGTAAAAAAATGCTTTTAAGAGCTAGTTTTGGTATGGGCTTGTGCTTGTTAATTAGCGTATTTTTAAAAACCGCAGAATCATTTATAATACTTAGATTTATTATGGGATTTTTTTCTGGGTTTAACCCTGCTTGTATTGCATTAATAGCTGTTAATGCTCCTAAAGATGATGTGAATGTATCTCTTGCAAAACTTAGCTCATTTCAGATAACAGGCTCGCTTTTAGGACCATTGTTTGGTGGAGTATTAATGCACTTTTTTGATTTTAGAGTTCAGTTTGCAATATCAGGATTTTTATTAATTAGTATATTTTTATTGATATTATTTTTTGTAAAAGAAGATTTTACTCCAGTTCCTAAAGGCGAAAAAATAAGGCTTGATAAAGGCTTGTATTCATTTGTAATAGTTTTGTGTTTAGCTTCGTTTTTAGTGCAGTATTCTCAAACATTTATAGGTCCTATAATCGGCTTATTTGTTTCAAAACTAGTAGATCATAAAGAATTAGCTACAGGTTTTTGCTTTAGTTTAGCAGGAATTGCTAGTGCTATATTTGCTCCGAAATTATCAAAATTAGCAAAAGATTATGGAGAAGTTAATTTGATTTTAATTAGCACTTTTGCTTTGTTTATATGTTTAATATTGCATTATTTTACTAGCCATAATTTTTGGTTATTTTGCTTAGTTAGGTTTATAACCGGTATTAGCTTTTGCTCTATTATGCCTAGCGTTTATTCTATGATAAGAAAAAAGATACCTAAACAAATTAGCTCAAAAATATTTGGAATAAATCAGAGTTTTTACGGATTAGGTGCGTTTTTTGGTAGTTTAAGTGGTGGGTATTTTTATAACTTATATGATGAAAAAGTGTTTTTTATTTGTGCTAGTTTTATTTTAGCTAGTTGTTTTTTAGTTTTCTTTTATAAAAGAATAGGTTTAAAATAAAGTAGGGTATTTAGCTTAAGCATTTAAAAATAAATAGATTAGGTTGATTAGTAATAGTTTATTTTTGAATATCTTACAATCTATACGATGAAAAAGTGTTTTTTATTTGTGCTAGTTTTATTTTAGCTAGTTGTTTTTTTTAGTTTTACTTTATAAAAGAATAGGTTCAAAATAAAGCAGATATATTTGTGCTATAGGATAAAAATTATAAATAATAGAATAAAAACTAATTTATATAAAATAAGTAAAATTTTAATTATAGTTATTTTGGCTAAGTGATTTATTTGTGTTAATTTTTTTTAATAAAAAATAATCTCAAAATAAAGTAGGGTATTCAGCTTAAATTTTGGAATAAATGAGAGTTTTACGGATTAGGTGTATTTTTTGGTAGTTTAAGTGGTGGGTATTTTTATAACTTATATGATGAAAAAGTGTTTTTTATCTGTGCTAGTTTTATTTTAGCTAGTTGTTTTTTTAGTTTTCTTTTATAAAAAAATAGGTTCAAAATAAAGTAGGGCATCAAGTTTAAATTTCGGAATAAATGAGAGTTTTACGGATTAGGTATATTTGTGCTATTACTTTTTATAGGATAAACACTATATATAATGAAAAAAGTTTTTTTATACTTATTTTGAGCTAAATTAATTTAATAGTTTTGATGGATACATAAGAAGACTTTTTAGTCTTCTTTTAAATTATTAGCTATTTTTGCTGCCAATTTTAATTTATCATTATCAAAATGAGTATAAATTCTTGAAGTATTAAGCGAAGCATGCCCTAAGGCTTCTTGGACTAATAACAAATCTTTTTCTTTTTTATAAAGTAGGGTAGCAAAACTATGTCTTAGCATATGAGCTCCATTTTTTTCTTTGCGAATACCGGCTGCTAATAATACATTTTCAATTAATCTTGATATATAAGCTTGAGTTAATGGCTTACCTTGTTTATTTGTAAATAAGTATTGATTAGGTTCGGCGAAATTATTAAAATATTCTAAATGCTCTTTAATGGAATTTATATTTAGTAAAACCACTCTATATTTATTACCTTTAGCATGAATTCTAAGGCTTATCAAATCATTTTCATAGCTAATATCTTTTAACCTTAATCTAAGAACTTCATTAACCCTTACTCCAGTAAATAATATGATTTTTATAGCAAGTTTATTTCTGTCTTGATTACTTTTAAACTCATAATTATTTAGAGTATTTAAAAATGTTTTCATTTGCTCTTCGCTCATAAATTCTGGTAGTTTGTGTCCTGATGATGAGTTTAATCCTGACCAGTTTTTTAACTCTATTTCATAAACATAAGAACTATCATCATCTTTATTTTGTGAACTTAAAAATTTAAAAAAATTAACTATAGCGATTTTGTGATTTTTTTTACTCGCATCACTAAGACCTGCTGTTATACTTGATAGAATTTCAATTACCAATTCTTCATCAATTAGTTTTAGAGAGTACAGCTTATAGTGAATTATTTGCTCGTAAAATTTTTTAATAGGGTTAAAATAAGTATTTACACCAATCATTCCTATATTTCTTGATTTTTTAGCTAACTCATCTAATTCTTCTATAGTGAAATTATTTTTACTTAAAGCAATATTAATCTCTCTTAATTCTTCTGCTGTTTCAAGTAGTTTATTTGATAAAGAATTTAATTTAAATTTTAGAAATTTAGCTATCCAAAATAAAAATGATTTTGAAAAATTGTCTTCACAATCTAAAGGGTATTTCATAATTGTTCCTTAAAATAAGTTGTTTAATATAGAAAAAAATTATAATAAAAGAAGATTATATTATAAACTTAGTTTTCAATATAAATTTAATATGTAAAATTTTATTAAAAATAATAATAAAAAAAATATGATAATTTTACATAAAATAATACATAAAATAATATGATTATTTTTATAAATATACTAAATATCGTATAAAATATCAAAAAAATTATTTATATATTTTATTAAATAATTAATATAGAAATAACTCAAATTTATATTAAGCATATAAAAAATAGTTTGAAAATTATATTACATATATAAATTAAATTCTAAAACCTTATTAAATCTAATTTTGTTATGTTTGGAAATGAAGTATTTTTATAGTATTGAAATTATTGGCGTAGGCATATAAAAAATACATAAGTGTTTGGTATAAGTATATAATTTAAGCTCCGTAAGAGTATTAAATTATTTTAAAAATAAAAGCAATCTAAATTGATTATTAGCATATTTAATATGTTTATATATTATATTAGTATTGAAAACTATAATTTTCAAATTAGTATTTTAAAACCATAACACCACTCTGCGATTTTAATAAAACTGAAGATTTTAGATTGTTTATAACAAATTCTTATTAAGTCTTTTTTGGCAACTATTAGTTCAAATGCTATTTTAAGCTTACTTGTTGTGTTTAATAGTATTTTGAATTATGTTTTATAAACTCATATATTTTATTGGACAAAAGCTCAAAATTATTAAGCTTAGCAGTATTATTAAAATCAGCTAAAGCACTCTCAAAATCTCCCGCAAATTTTACAGGCACAGCCAAAGCACCAATTCGGGCTAAATTGCCACTTAGTTCATTTTTAACTCTTTACTTGCTAATTTAGTAATACTTACATTCAATTTATCCATATCATTAGCACTTAGCTTTGCTACACGACCAAGCACCTTTAAAGAAGTTTGCTTGTCTTTAATTCCATTAAATCTATCAAAAGCTTAATTTTATCTATTTCCAAATCTAAGCCAATTAAGTTTATAATACAAATGCGTGATATAAGTAGCTCTTATTGAGCGACAAGGGCTTTAAATGTATATTGTAGGCTAATATACAAGGCTTTAATGCTTCGCTAGCAAGGTAACTTAGTCTAGTCCGCCTGTCAATCAATATCATAAAATGACTCAACATAATACTTACTATTGATATCTTTTGAAGTCAAATATATATAATGTTTAAGCACTTTTTAAATACTCATTTTAAACTAAATATCAAATATGCTTTAAGTTAAGGCAAATGCAAGTGCCGTTGTTTTAAATGTTTAAGCACTTTTTAAATACTCATTTTAAACTAAATA
>NZ_JAHCZD010000034.1:0-2485 GCF_018501175.1 Campylobacter sp. 2018MI10
GTAATTTAGCTCTTGCTGATACTATTCCAAGCACTGCTATAAATTCTTTAGCGTATGCTAAAGATACTATTAGTAATGGCAAAACTATAACAAGCACTACTTATTCAAAACCAACTGATATTACTCACACAGGTGGAAATATTAAATTAGGTAAAATTAATGAAACTCATTTTATAAGTAATTTAAATATTACTACAAGCGATACAAACAATAGATTAGAAATAAATGGTGATGTATATTTACAAAATATGAATATATCTAAAGTTAATCAAAATGGTAATACAAATTTTGGAATATTAATAGACAATAACAAAAAAACATCGAGTCTGACTATGATTGGTGGAAGTTTAACTAATGTTGCTTTAGATTTATGGACTGCTGGTTATAATGATTCTATTATATTAGATGGAGTAAAAATTGAAAATATTAAATATGCTCATAAAACTCCACAAAGTGGTAATTTAATTGTGTCTAATTCAACTATAAAAGATAGTAGCTTTAATAAAGAAACTACTTTTGTTAATTCTAAATTGCTTGGAAATATTAGTGGAAATATTGTTGTAGATAATTCTATAGTAGAAGCTACTTTAAATACGAATACTTTAGAAGTTATAAATGGCACTACAATTAGTTCTGATATTAGCAAGGTTAATAATTTTATTTTAGATAATTCTACTTTAACCACAGATTTAAATGCCAAAAATATTACCATTAAAAATGATGCAAAATACAATAATAAAAATATCACAGCAAGTGGCACATTGACTATTGAAAATCATCAAATTATAAATAACGATAAAGATAAAATAACATTAAAATCTAATGGAATTTCAACATATAAAGATAGTGTTATTAAAAATGCAGTTTTGGATTCAAATCTTAATAGGATTGATTTTTATAATACAAATGAATTAGATAATGTAAAAATATCTAATGATAATGCTTGGGATGTTACAAAACATCATATTACGATTCGGAATAATACTAAGGTTACAATAAATGATAGTGAGATAATTAATTCAGCTATTAATCAATCTGCTTCAGCAGATTTTGATAGTGAAGTGATTATTAATAATACTAAATTAGTAGATACAGGAATTGGGGCTTTAAATAAAAATGATTTATATACTAGAATTCCAAAATTAGAATTAAATAATGTAAATTATATAAATAATGTAGAAAATAGTGGGATTTTTGCAAAAGAAATTACTATAAATGGCGGATATATAAAAGCTAATAAATTATATGGAACTGATACTTTTATAGTTCCAGGAGTAAATGATATTTCAACTCAAGATAATACTAAGGTTATTATAAAAGGTGGTGCTATTATAGAAGCATTGGTTGATGGGGAAGAATTAGAGATATACAATTCAAAACTAACAGGAGATTCTCTTATTACCAATATAAAAACAGATAATAGTGAATTAATCGGCAAAATAGAAGCTACTAATAATATTGATATTAGCAATTCTAGTATCAAAGGTGATATAAAAGGTAGTGAATTAAAGCTTTTAAATTCTGATTTAAATTCAAATTTAATAGATATTGCAAATAATGTAATTATTGAAAATACTGAAGCAAAAACCATCACAGGAAATTTTAAAGTAGGCAACGACTTTAAATCAAGCAATACAATTATTCAAGGCAGTATTAATACTACAAATAATATGGAATTAAATAATTCTAATATTAAAGGCGATATAACTGCTAATAATTTAACTTTAAATAATTCTAGTATTACTAATAAAGCTGATGGTTCTACTAATACTATAAATGTTACAAACGATTTAACTATAAATAACGAAAGCCAAACTACCATCACAGGAAATTTTCAAGTAGGCAATGACTTTAAATCAAGCAATACAATCTTTAGTGGAGATATAACTGCAAATAAATTATTAAGCGATAATAAAAGCACTTTTCAAGGTAATGTTAGTGCTGATAGCATAAATGCAGTTGGTTCTATATTTAAACAAACTCTAACTATTACAGGTAATAGTAAAAACAATGTCTTAGATAAAGCTAAATTAGAGCAAGGCATAATAATTGATAGTAAAGATGCAAAAGTAAGTGTAATAAACGGCTCAGAAATCAAAGGAGAAATAAAAAACGAAGGCTTTATAAATGTAGAAAAAGGCTCAACAGTATCAGAAAAAGTAACAGGTAGTGGTATTTTAAAAACTGATGGAGCTTTTTATGAAGATAATGTAAGTATAGGCAAGATTGAAGGAGAGAACAATACTTTTAAAGGCGATGTAACAGTTACTAATGCAGTAGATGTTTATGCTGATAATAATACATTTCATAAAAACTTAGAAGTTACAAACGGCAAACTAATAGCTACTACTAAGAATGACTTTAAAGATATTAATGCTAATAATATTGATTTTATAAACGATGATATAAAAACAACCGATGAAATCAAAGCTCAAACAATAAAAGTAGATGATAAGCTAGTAATTAAAAATATAGATTTAAAAAC
>NZ_JAHCZD010000035.1:0-2334 GCF_018501175.1 Campylobacter sp. 2018MI10
TACATGCTTATGATGAGTTTAGTAAAAATGTATGGCCAAGCACAATTAAATCTATGCAAGATAATGCAAGTTTAGATGAGAATGAATACTATCAAGTAGTAAAATACTTACAAAGAGTAGCTCCTGGCGATGATGAATAAGTATATTTTTAAAAGTGTAAGTAAATACTAAAAAAGATTAAGGAATTTAAAAGTTTGTTTTTAAATTCCTTTTGAGTGTTTTTTAAATATCTTAGTGGTTTATTAGGTTTTAAAATATATAAAAAGTTGTTGCCGAAGTATTTTCATTCATTTATAGAATGTCAAAAGAAATGAAATGATTTTAGATTTATACAAAATCACTCTTAGTATAATTTATTTTAAAAACGAAATTGAATATATTTAAAGGTTTAAGGAATTTAAAAATTTATTTTAAATTCCTTATCTAAACTAGCAATTTTTACACATATTAAAGATTAAATCATCAAATCTTTTCACAAGTCTTACTTGCTCGTCTAATTCTTCACAATTATAAAGCTCTTCGTATAAAGCTAAAATATCTTTAAATATACCTTCTTGCTCTTTTTTAATTGATTTTGCAATGTTTTCTTCTAATGATTTATTTTGTTTTAAATTCTTATTAAGCAAACATCTAATCGCATCATCTTTATAAAGTAATAAATGTATTTGTATAAATAAATTATTTTGCAATCTACCACTATTTTGAGCATTATTAAAGTTATTTTCAGATAATTTTTCATAAGAACTTAAAGTATCAAAAAACTGATTTGTTTTTTCTTGATTTTTATTGCTAATTTCTGAAACTTGATTTGAATATTCTAAACACTTTTTAACACTTTCTTTTAAAGAATTTATATTCAAATTAATAGTATTGGTAGCTTCTTCTGTATTATTTGCTAATTTTCTTACTTCATCAGCAACTACCGCAAATCCACGACCATGCTCACCTGCTCTTGCTGCTTCAATTGCAGCATTTAATGATAATAATTGAGTTTGGTCTGTAATGTCTTTTACCATTTCAATAATTTTTGATATTTCATTTGTTTTTTCATTTAGACCATTGATTAAATCAGTAAATAAACCTATGTAATTTTGTAATTCATTTGAGCTTTTTGACAATTCTTTTACCATAGTTTGAGTAGTATGCGAATCATCTGCAATTTGCTTTGAAGAATTTAAAATGCTATTTAAATTAGTTTGATTTGTGCTTAAGCCATTTGTTAAAATATCAATTATACCTGAATCATTATTGTTTTGTTGAACCTTAATACTAAGTTCATTTAAGCGTTGAGTTTCTATACTTTTTGCAATTCCTAAAATAGCACTTACTAAATTATCAGCAGTGCTTTTAAATCTACCTTTTAAACCTACACTATTAATATTTCTATAAGTTGCACCAGAAAAAGCAACTTCAATAGAACTAGCAACTTCTCTTTGCCACACTTCTATTTGGTCTAACAAATTATTTAAATGATTTGCTAATATTGTGTATTTTTCGCCCTTTATACCAGTAACTCTTGATTCTAAATATCCATTTGAAGTTTGCTCTAAAACTTCTATAATTTTATTTAATGCTTCATCATTATTTTTATTAAATATACTCATTTTAGCCCCTGAATACCTATCATAAATTCGTTATAACCTTTATTTTCTTTTTTCAAAATATCTTCTATAATTTTCCAAGAAGCATCAACTCCTTGAGCTTTCTCAACTTCAAGCATTTTAGCATATAAAGCAATAATAACTTCTTTAGCTTTTTTACCTATTTTTCTTCTAACTGAATAATATCCTATCGTATTACCAGATAAATCATAAGATATGCTAATATTGGCAAATACCCAGTAATATCCACCATCAAATGTTCTGTTTTTTACGAAAGCATAAACTTCTTTTCTTCCTTTTAATTGTTGCCACAAGTATCTAAAAACTGCTTTAGGCATATCTTTATGTCTTACAACATTATGTGGCTTATTTAAAACTTCATTTTCTGTTGAACCTATAATTTTTAAAAAAGATTCATTAGCATAAGTAATATTGCCTTTAATATCTGTTTTGCTAACTATAAAGTCATTATCCAATAGTTCCTTTTCCATTTCTTCCCCAATCATTATAATAAAAAAATAATTTTATAATATCTTCATTATTGTAAAATAGAGATATTATATTTTTGTAAATTTATTATCGTGAAATAAATTTTATTACTCAAACTTATTCTTCATAACAGCTTCAACAGCAATGCTAGCCATTAAATCTACTTCATCTGATATTTTATTAGTATTATCAGCTACTACTACATTAGCGCGTGTTAGCTCATCTATACTACTTATTGCTTCAT
>NZ_JAHCZD010000036.1:0-1894 GCF_018501175.1 Campylobacter sp. 2018MI10
ACTTTAAAGATATTAATGCTAATAATATTGATTTTATAAACGATGATATAAAAACAACCGATGAAATCAAAGCTCAAACAATAAAAGTAGATGATAAGCTAGTAATTAAAAATATAGATTTAAAAACAACTTCTATTAGTGCAAACAAAGGAGAGATTACAAACTCAAATGTATTCTTAAATAATACTAATGAAGGCTCTAAAGATACTAAAGTGTTTTTAAAAGGTAAAGATGATAATGCTAGTAGTGTATATGATAAAGCAGAAATAACAAGTGGAGATTACACTATAGAAAAATCAGCTATTAAAGGTGGTATTAGAGCTAATACCTTAACTACAACTAATTCAAAAATAGTAGGGCAATTAGCAGTAAATAATCTAAACGCTACTAATTCTACATTTTATATAACAGGTGGTGGATATAATACTTCTTTATATAATCACTTTAGTGGAGCAATCATTGCAAGATATGGTGCAAGTGGCTTTAATAATATAATTAATATTTCTAATACAAACTTAGGCTTATTAATTAATGGCTATGTTCCTATTGCAATTATTAATAATACTAACAACTCAAATACTACTAATTCAAATTCTACAAGAGCTGATGCAATAGCTACAACACCTAAAGTAGTTAATAAAGACTTCTTTAAGATAACTTATACAACACCTATTTCAAGTGTATTATTATCACCTAATCTAGTTCATTATACAACTATGCAAGATGAGAATGGAACTAAAGAAGTTTGGAGTGTAGGTTTAGCTGGTAAAGAATTAAGCAAAGATGAAATCCAAGCAATAATTGATGGTAAAGGCAATGTTAATTACACTACAACAGAATTAATTAATAAAAACTATAAAGATTATTTTATGAGTGAATTATTAGACGATAATACAAAAGCTGAATTAAAAAGCATAATTAATACACCTTATTATGTAGCAAAAAATCAAGCAGAGATTTTAAATGATAGATTTACTTATCTAAGAGATGATATTAAAAATCACGGCTTTTGGGTGAATAATTCATATAATTATTTAAAGACTAATTATAATGATTTAAGAAACAAAGGCACAAGCGTTGGTATAGATAAGAATATAAGCTTAGATAGATTTAATCTAACTTATGGAGTATTTGCAAATATTTCAAGATTAGAAATAAATAAAGCTTTAAGCTCTTCTACTAATGTAAGGTCATTTGGAGCTTATGCTTCTACTAATTTTTATAATGGAAGCTTTATTGATTATTCTTTAGCTTATGTAACATTAAAAAATAAATTTGAAGCTAAAAAGATTGATTTATATACTACTAATTACTTAGACTTATATCAAATAGGTTTAGGCTTAGGACATAGATTTAGTATAAATAATAATTACTTAGAGCCTAATATTAAATTAATAGCTACTAGATATAAGGACTTAGACTTAAAAGGAACTAATGCAAGTATAGAAACTAAAAAAGGTCTTCAAGCTAGTATAAAAGCAGGAGTTAAAGCAGGGGTTGAGTTTAATAAAAACTTTAGCTTAGTTACTGAATTACAATACTTTAAAGACCTAAATGCTCTTTCAAAAAGTAAAGTAGTAGCTCTTTTAGAAAACAATTTTAACAATATCCAAGATAGTGGCTTGAATGCTAAAATAGGATTTTTAGTAAAACCAAATTCTAATTTAGACATTAATGCTGATTTTACAAAGAATATTTCTAATGAGTTTGATACAGGATATAGATTAAACTTAGGATTTAGCTATAAGTTTTAATTAGAACTTTAATAAGTTCTAATTAACTTAGCTTTATTCTAAATACAAAGCTATTTCATCTGATATTAAATAGTTTTTATTAAATACTTTATTATCTTTTATAAAAACCAAATCTTTTAAATCATCTAATTTCTTTTTAT
>NZ_JAHCZD010000037.1:0-1837 GCF_018501175.1 Campylobacter sp. 2018MI10
ATTATTAATATTTGTTACTTTTCGTAATATTTTTAAATAATTCATAATTTTAAATTCCTTTAAAATTAATAGAATTTGAAATAGGAATTTAAACTTTTATATCAAATAAACTTATATTTTTTTGGCTAAAACTAAAAGCTAATTTTAATAAATCTTCAAAACTCATTATATTAGATTCTTTACTAGGTTTTTCTATACCCATTAATTCTCTTATCTTTTTCATAAATTTTTCTAAAGTTTCCCTTTCTGCTTTGATTTGCTCTGGAGTTAAGACAAGATTATTATTTCCAGCTAAGGCACTTGTGATATTTTTCCCCTCAAAATCACCATCTTTTATAGGACTAAACATTAATTTTGAATATGTATCGTAAGAAGAAAAAGCACTTCTTTCTTTTAAACTCTTATCAAATCTATTAAATTTAACATAATCTTTTAGCCATCTTGGCATACGCTCAACTTCAGCACTTGTAAAGCCATTTTCACCCCTACTAATAAGCTGTGCTCCAAGTGCCATATCAAATGCATGAAAATCTTGCCTACTGATATTTCTATCATAACCGCTAAATTTACCATCATAAGTAGTCTCTGCTTCTATAACTGCTCTTATATCGCTTGATAAAAATCCCATAAGAAGCCCGCCTCTTGTAAATTCTCCCTTTTCGTTTTTATATCTATTCTCAGCAGGGTCAAAATTGCTTATATATAATTTATCTTCTTCTAATATTTCCTTACTACGAAAAACAGTGGTATTTGGCTTAGTTCTATCTTCATTTCTATAATGAAAAAACATACCACCAACATCTTCAGTTTTTTTATCAAAATTAACATTTGAAAACTCATATGGACTTTGCAATATTTTTGTCACTTCAAAAGTTCCTTTTTTGATAACATAACCTTGTGGAAATTGCTTTATATCTTCGGTATTAAAAAATTCTTTAGAGTTTAAAAAATCTTCACTTACAACTTGGCTAAAAAGTGTATAAGCGTTATTAACAGTTTTTGCTATATCAATTTCATAATACTTTCTATATGCTCTTAAAGAATTGTTATTTCTATCTACTAGATTTTTTAAAGTATCGCTGTGGATTTTATAATTATCCGGAATACCTGCGGCTTTATTAAAATCACTTGTAAAAAAGCCATCTTTATCAACTCCGTATCCTAATACTTCACCTACCTTTTTATCATCTGCTTTATTGTCTACTTTTTTAATCTCGTTATTTGTTTCTTTTTTGCTTATATTAGTTATTTGATATGTTGAATAAGAATTTATTTTCATAATTATTCCTTTAGGTAGGGTTCTATTAGAACCCTAATGCAAAATTACCATGCCTTCTAGCTGTTTCTGTATAAATATAATTTTTTGCTTGTAAATTTTTTACAGCACTTTCTACCCAAGAATTAATTATGCCTCTAGCTTTACCAGTTGTAAAATCAACAGCTCTTGCATTTAAACTATAACTATAGGCTCTTCCAAATAATTGTGGTGTTTTTGTCTGAGTAAATGCTATTCCAACCACTTCGTTTGGCAATACACCCTTTAGCGAATCACTATAAGCATTTTTTTGAAAAATTGTAGGGCTACTACCTGAACTAAAATCAGTATTATATCCTGAAATAGCTTCAAGCATCTTTTCATTATAATCATACTCTACCTTAAAAATTGTTTGTAACATAAATGAATTATTAATAGCAGTTCCTACATATCTAAAAACATACCCGCCATGAACTTTATTCATCTCTTCAGTATTTAAAACTTTAACACCTAATGAATTATCACTTATAGCACCTTTGCTAATATCTGCTAATAAATCATTAGCATTAGCACTTAAGCCTA
>NZ_JAHCZD010000038.1:0-1760 GCF_018501175.1 Campylobacter sp. 2018MI10
AAACAAGCTCTCAAGAGCTCTTGAAATATTTATTATTACTCTTTAGTGTGAGTTAAAGAGTATGTACTCTAGAAAGGAGGTGATCCAACCGCAGGTTCTCCTACGGTTACCTTGTTACGACTTCACCCCAGTCGCTGATTTTGCTGTGGGCGGTAACTAGTTTAGTATTCCGACTTAAAGCACAATCAACTCCCATGGTGTGACGGGCGGTGAGTACAAGACCCGGGAACGTATTCACCGTAACATAGCTGATTTACGATTACTAGCGATTCCGGCTTCATGCTCTCGAGTTGCAGAGAACAATCCGAACTAAGACATATTTTATAGATTTGCTCCACCTCGCGGTATTGCTTCTCATTGTATATGCCATTGTAGCACGTGTGTAGCCCTGGGCATAAGGGCCATGATGACTTGACGTCGTCCACACCTTCCTCCTCCTTGCGAAGGCAGTCTATTTAGAGTGCTCAGCCGAACTGTTAGCAACTAAATACGTGGGTTGCGCTCGTTGCGGGACTTAACCCAACATCTCACGACACGAGCTGACGACAGCCGTGCAGCACCTGTCTCTAAGTTCTAGCAAGCTAGCACCCTCGTATCTCTACAAGGTTCTTAGGATATCAAGCCCAGGTAAGGTTCTTCGCGTATCTTCGAATTAAACCACATGCTCCACCGCTTGTGCGGGTCCCCGTCTATTCCTTTGAGTTTTAATCTTGCGACCGTACTCCCCAGGCGGTATGCTTAATCCGTTAGGTGCATTACTGAAATGACTAGCATTCCAACAACTAGCATACATCGTTTAGGGCGTGGACTACCAGGGTATCTAATCCTGTTTGCTCCCCACGCTTTCGCGCCTTAGCGTCAGTTAAGTTCTAGCAGATCGCTTTCGCAATTGGCATTCTTAGTAATATCTACGGATTTTACCCCTACACTACTAATTCCATCTGCCTCTCCCTTACTCTAGAATAGCAGTTTTGAATGCAGTTTAATGGTTAAGCCATTAGATTTCACATCCAACTTACTACTCCGCCTACGCGCCCTTTACGCCCAGTGATTCCGAGTAACGCTTGCACCCTCCGTATTACCGCGGCTGCTGGCACGGAGTTAGCCGGTGCTTATTCTTACAATACAGTCAGTATTCTTCTTGTAAAAAAGGAGTTTACGCTCCGAAAAGTGTCATCCTCCACGCGGCGTTGCTGCTTCAGGGTTTCCCCCATTGAGCAATATTCCCCACTGCTGCCTCCCGTAGGAGTCTGGACCGTGTCTCAGTTCCAGTGTGTCTGATCATCCTCTAAGACCAGATATGCGTCATAGCCTTGGTAAGCCATTACCTTACCAACTAGCTGATACAATATAGCCCTATCCCTTACCGAAAAACTTTCCCACCCTAACTTATGTTAGAGCGGAGTATAGAGTATTAGCACTCATTTCTAAGTGTTGTCCTCTTGTAAGGGGCAAGTTAGCTATACATTACTCACCCGTGCGCCACTAATCCGTCTAGCAAGCTAGACTTCATCGTTCGACTTGCATGTGTTAGGCACGCCGCCAGCGTTCACTCTGAGCCAGGATCAAACTCTCCATAATTTAAATGATTATTTTTTAATTATGAAAAATTAAAAAATAAATAAAATAATGAAGTGAATGATTTAAAACTTATATATAAGAAAGTTTTAAATGGCTCTTGATCACTTGTTTAGATATCAAAGATTGACGTTGAAATAATTGATATATTTAAAATTAACAATAAAACTATTTAAAATAAC
>NZ_JAHCZD010000039.1:0-1641 GCF_018501175.1 Campylobacter sp. 2018MI10
GAGAATCATTAACGCCGTAAACCCAAGGTTTCCTACGCGATGCTCGTCATCGTAGGGTTAGTCGGGTCCTAAGCAAAGTCCGAAAGGGGTATGCGATGGAAAATTGGTTAATATTCCAATACCAACATTATTGTGCGATGGAAGGACGCTTAGGGCTAAGCAAGCTAGCGGATGGAAGTGCTAGTCTAAGGTAGTAGGTTGTTATACAGGCAAATCCGTATAACATTAGACCGAGAACTGAAAGGCTTTCTGAAGTCTTCGGATGGAAGGAAGAATTGCTGATGCCGTCGAGCCAAGAAAAGTTTCTAAGTTTAGATAATGTTGCCCGTACCGTAAACCGACACAGGTGGGTGGGATGAGTATTCTAAGGCGCGTGGAAGAACTCTCTTTAAGGAACTCTGCAAAATAGCACCGTATCTTCGGTATAAGGTGTGGTTAGCCTTGTATTAGAATTTGACTTCGAAAGCAAGGAAACTTACAACAAAGAGTCCCTCCCGACTGTTTACCAAAAACACAGCACTCTGCTAACACGTAAGTGGATGTATAGGGTGTGACGCCTGCCCGGTGCTCGAAGGTTAATTGATGGGGTCAGCAGCAATGCGAAGCTCTTGATCGAAGCCCGAGTAAACGGCGGCCGTAACTATAACGGTCCTAAGGTAGCGAAATTCCTTGTCGGTTAAATACCGACCTGCATGAATGGCGTAACGAGATGGGAGCTGTCTCAAAGAGGGATCCAGTGAAATTGTAGTGGAGGTGAAAATTCCTCCTACCCGCGGCAAGACGGAAAGACCCCGTGGACCTTTACTACAGCTTGACACTGCTACTTGGATAAGAATGTGCAGGATAGGTGGGAGGCTTTGAGTTATAGACGCCAGTTTATAATGAGCCATCGTTGAGATACCACTCTTTCTTATTCGGGTAGCTAACTAGCGTGAGTTATCCTCACGTAGGACAATGTCTGGTGGGTAGTTTGACTGGGGCGGTCGCCTCCCAAAAAATAACGGAGGCTTACAAAGGTTGGTTCAAAACGGTTGGAAATCGTTTGTAGAGTATAAAGGCATAAACCAGCTTAACTGCAAGACAAACACGTCAAGCAGAGACGAAAGTCGGTCTTAGTGATCCGGTGGTTCTGTGTGGAAGGGCCATCGCTCAAAGGATAAAAGGTACCCCGGGGATAACAGGCTGATCTCCCCCAAGAGCTCACATCGACGGGGAGGTTTGGCACCTCGATGTCGGCTCATCGCATCCTGGGGCTGGAGCAGGTCCCAAGGGTATGGCTGTTCGCCATTTAAAGCGGTACGCGAGCTGGGTTCAGAACGTCGTGAGACAGTTCGGTCCCTATCTGCCGTGGGCGTAAGAAGATTGAAGAGATTTGACCCTAGTACGAGAGGACCGGGTTGAACGAACCACTGGTGTAGCTGTTGTTCTGCCAAGAGCATCGCAGCGTAGCTAAGTTCGGATGTGATAAGAGCTGAAAGCATCTAAGCTCGAAGCCAACTCTAAGATGAATCTTCTCTTAAGGTCGCAGCAAGACTAGCTGCTTGATAGGTTGGGTGTGTAAGTGGTGAAAGCCATTTAGCTGACCAATACTAATAGACCGTCCGCTTACTTTAAATAAGCATTACTTCCTTGCTAAGGTTT